>DATADI010000389.1:0-16687 GCA_036258615.1 Thermomonospora sp.
CGGCACGGGTGCGGCGGCGGCGCGGCCCGCTGCGGCGCTCCGGCGACGGTGGGGGGGCCGGCTGGTGGTGCTCGACGGCGGTGTCGCGTTCCTCGATGGTGGGTTCCTCGAGGGTGAGCTCCTCGGTGAGGTCGGCGCGCCTGGCGAGGTTGCGCGCGTTGTCGCGGCGGAGCCACATGGGAACGAGGACGACGGCCCAGACCGCCACGATGGCGAGGTAGAGGAGGGTACTGCTCAAGGGCCCTCCCCGGCGGCACGCCAAGAACGACGGCTGATCATCGGCGCGCGCATGTTCACGCCCCGCACGGTAGGACCCGGTGTCAGCCGTTGACGAGCATAAGGGGCGGTGTGTCGCGAGATCGTGACGGCGGTTACCCGCTGTTTACCCTCGCTTTCTGATCGAAGGAAACTTGCGATCAGGAAGAGGATCGGGGAAATGCCTGCTTGGTGACCGCCCGCCAGCGGGAACGCAGGCCCTGCGGCACGTCTTCCACGGTGAGGGCGTAACAGATGTGATCCCGCCAGGCCCCGTCGATGTGCAGATGGCGCCGCCGAATTCCCTCTTCGCGGAAGCCGAGCTTTTCCACGACGCGGCGGCTGGCGCTGTTCTCGGGGCGGATATTGGCCTCGACGCGGTGCAGCCCGACGGTGAAGAAACAGTGGTCGACGGCCATCGCGACGGCGGTCGGGATGACGCCGCGGCCCGCGACCTGCCGGTCCACCCAGTAGCCGATCTGCGCCGACCGGGCCGAGCCCCACACGATGGCGCCGATGGTGAGCTGACCCGCGAAACGGTCCTCGTAGGTGACGACCCAGGGCAGCGCCAGGCCCTGCCGCGCCTCGCGGCGCATCGTGTGGACCATGCCCAGGTACGGCCCGAGCCCGGTGCGAAACAGCGGTGTCTCCGGGTTGGTGGGCTCCCAGGGGCGCAGCCAGTCGGCATTCCTGACGCGCATGTCGCGCCAGGTGGCCGCGTCCCGCATCCGCAACGGACGCAGCCCGACCGGGCCATCGGTCAGTGTGACCGGCCAACCCCGCATGCGTTCCACGCCTTCATAATCCCCCGCCGGAGCGCGCCGACGCCATCAATTGTGGTCGGGGCGGGGATGGTCCCCGCCCGCAATCTGCTCCACCGCGTGAATGAGCACCGATCCGAGCACCGCCATGCCGTCGCGGACCCCGCCGGTGGAGCCGGGGAGGTTCACGATGAGGGTGCGCCCGGCGACGCCCGCCAGCCCGCGCGACAGGATCGCCGCGGGCACCGCGTCGCGGCCTTGCTGACGGATGGCCTCCGCGATGCCCGGCACTTCCCGTTCGATGACGCGGCGGGTCATCTCCGGGGTGTGGTCGGTGGGTGTCAGGCCGGTCCCGCCGGTGGTCACGACCAGGTCGTACCCGGAGGCGACCGCGTCGGCGAGGACCTCGGCGACCGGCTCGCCGTCGGGGATCACGACCGGGCCGTCCACCCGGCAGCCGAGGTCGGCCAGCAGGTCCACCAGCACCGGCCCGGAGCGGTCGGGGTAGACCCCGGCCGCCGCCCGGGTGGACACGGTCACCGCCATCGCCCTGATCACGCCTGCCTCCGCCACACGCCGGTCTTGCCGCCGGTCTTCTCCTCGACCCGCACGTCGGTGATCTCCGCGGCCGGGTCGAGCGCCTTCACCATGTCGATGAGCGCGAGCCCGGCGACGGCGACGCAGGTGAGGGCCTCCATCTCGACTCCCGTACGGTCGGCGGTGCGGACGCGGGCCTCGACGGCCACGCCCTCGTCGCGGACCGCCAGGTCCACGGTGACGCCGTGGATCGCGATGGGGTGGCACAGCGGCACCAGGTCGGGGGTGCGTTTGGCGGCCTGGATCCCGGCGATGCGGGCGACGGCGAGGGCGTCGCCCTTGGGGACGTCACCGGCGCGCAGCGCGGCGACGCACTCGGCGGACAGCCGGACGAACCCGGTGGCCGTCGCGGTGCGTACCGTCACGTCCTTGGCCGACACGTCGACCATCCGGGCCCGGCCGGACTCGTCCAGGTGGGAGAACCGCTCCATCAGGGGCGACCGCCTTCCGGGGAGGGGCCCGCCGCCGGGGCGGCGGGCCGGGACGTCATCGTGGCAGGCGGAGGATCTCGACCCGTGCCCCGGCGGGCAGGAAGTCGACCTCCTCCGGGAGGACGATCAGCGCGTCCGCCGTGGCGAGTGCGTTCATCTGGTGGGAGCCCTGCGCCCCGGCGGGGGTGACCGACTCCCCGGCGGGCCCGGGGGCCAGGGTGCCGCGCAGGTAGTGCCGCAGCCCCGCCGGGGACCGCACGTCCTCGGTGAGGGCGGCGGTCTCGGTCTCCGGCGGCGCGGCGGGCAGCCCCTGCATGGCCTGCAGGGCGGGCCGGACGAACACCTGGAACGACACGTACGCGCTGACCGGGTTGCCGGGCAGGGTGAACACCGGCACCCCGTGCAGCAGCCCGAAGCCCTGCGGCTTGCCGGGCCGCATGGCGACCTTGGTGAAGGTGAGCGTCCCGGTCAGCGCCTCCTTCACCACGTCGCGGGCGCCCATGGACACGCCGCCGGTGGTGATGATCGCGTCGGCCCGGACGAGCTGGTCCTCCAGGGACTCCAGCACCTTCTCGGGGGCGTCGGCGAGGGCGCTGTGCCGGTACCCCACGCCGCCCGCCTCGTTGACGGCGCAGGTCAGCATGTGGCTGTTGGAGTCCCAGATCTGCCCGGGGGCGAGCGGGGACCCGGGTTCGCGGAGTTCGTCCCCGGTGGACAGCACCACGACGCGCGGGCGGGGCCGGACGCCGACGCGGGCGCGGCCCACGGCGGCGAGCATGCCGATCTGCGGGGCGCGCAGCCGGACGCCGGGCCGCAGCACGACCTGCCCGGCCGCCACGTCCTCACCGGCGCGGCGGATGTAGTGGCCGGGCCCGGCGGACCGGGTGATGCGGACGGTGACGGTGCCGCCGTCGGTCCACTCCACGGGGATGACCGCGTCGGCCCCGGCGGGCATCGGGGCCCCGGTCATGATGCGGGTGCACAGCCCCGGGCGGATCGCCGACATGCCGGTGTCGCCCGCCGCGACGTCGCCGATCACCGAGAGGGTGACGGGGGTGTCCTCGGACGCGTTCGCCACGTCCGCCGCCACGACCGCGTACCCGTCCATGGCCGAGTTGTCGAACGGCGGGAGCGGCACGGGCGCCGCCACCGGTTCGGCGAGGACGGTGCCCTCCGCCTCGGGCAGCGCGAGGTCGAGCGGCGGCAGCAACGGCACCGCGCCGAGGATCTCGGCGAGGTGCTCCTCCACCGACCGCAGGCCGCCCGCGTTCACGAGCTGTGCTTGGTGACGAACTCGCGGAGCCAGGGCATGAACTCCGGCGCCAGGTCCGGGCGCTCGGAGGCGAACTGCACGAGGGTGCGCAGGTACTCCAGCTTGTTGCCGGTGTCGTAGCGGCGCCCGCGGAACAGCACCCCGTACACGCCGCCGCCCTGCTCGGCGGGGGTGTTGGCCAGGGTCAGCAGCGCGTCGGTGAGCTGGATCTCGCCGCCGCGGCCCGGCGGGGTCTTCTCCAGCACGTCGAACACGGCGGGGTCCAGGACGTAGCGGCCGATGATGATCCAGCGGCTGGGGGCCTCCTCGACCGGCGGCTTCTCGACCAGGTCGGTGATCCGCACGACGTCGTCCTCGCCGGTCGGCTCGATCGCCGCGCAGCCGTAGGCGGAGACCTGCTCGGGCTCGACCTCCATCAGCGCCACCACGCTGCCGCCGTACCGGGTGCGGGCCTCGATCATGCGGGTGAGCAGCGCGTCCCGCTCGTCGATCATGTCGTCGCCGAGCAGCACCGCGAACGGCTCGTCGCCCACGTGCTGGCGGGCGCAGTGCACCGCGTGGCCCAGGCCCTTCGGCTCGCCCTGCCGCACGTAGTGCACGGTGGCCAGCTCGCTGGACTCGCGGACGGCGGCGAGCCGCTCGCTGTCGCCCTTCGCGCCGAGCGCCTCCTCCAGCTCGTACGCCCGGTCGAAGTGGTCCTCAATCGAGCGCTTGCTGCGCCCGGTGATCATCAGCACGTCGGACAGCCCGGCCGCGACCGCCTCCTCGACCACGTACTGGATCGCCGGCTTGTCGACGATCGGCAGCATCTCCTTGGGCGTGGCCTTGGTGGCGGGCAAGAATCGGGTACCGAGGCCGGCGGCGGGGACGACCGCCTTCGACACGGGTTTCATATCAGTCATGGACTGACCCTAACCAGTCTGCGAGGACCCAAGCGTGCAGGACGTCGACTCCAAGCCCAACCTCCGCAGGCGGCTGCTCACGGCGCGTTCCGCGCTCGGGGCGGACGCGCGCGCCGCCGCCGGGCGGGCGATCCGCGACACGCTGCTCGACCTGCCCGAACTGGAGATGGCGGCGTCGGTCGCGGGGTACGTGTCGTTCGGCGCCGAGCCGGAGACCCGGGGGCTGCTGTTCGCGCTGTGGAAGCGGGGGACGTACGTGCTGCTCCCCCGCCTCCTGCCGGACGGCGACCTGGACTGGGCGTCGTACGAGGGGCCGGAGTCGCTGGCCCCCACGTCGTTCGCCCGGTCCCGGCGGGCGTCGGACGCCCCGGCGGCGGTGGCGCCCTCGACGGGGCCGCTGGAGCCGACCGAGCCGTCCCGGGGGCCGGAGGCGATCAAGGCCGCCGACGTGGTGCTGGTGCCCGCCGTGGCGGTGGACCGCACCGGGATGCGGCTCGGCCGGGGCGGCGGGTCCTACGACCGGGCGCTGGCGCGGGTGGGGCCGGGGATCCTGACGATCGGGCTGGTGTACGACGACGAACTGCTGGACGTCCTGCCGTCCGAGCCGCACGACCAGCGGCTGCGGGCGGTGGTGACGCCGTCGCGGGGGCTGGTGCGCTTCGGTTAGCGCACGGCCCCGCCGAGGTGGCGCTGGAGGAAGCGCCGGAGGTCGGCGAGGACCTCGTCCCGGTTGGTCTCGTTGAAGACCTCGTGCCGCGCGTCGGGGTAAAGGTGTTCCTGGCGGGGATTTCCGCCGAGGCTCCGGATGACGGGAACGGAGTCGTTCATGGGGACGATCTGGTCGTCGGTTCCGTAGAGCAGCAGGACCGGCAGTTCGAAACGCGGGCCGTTGCGCAGTTTCTGCGACGCGGCGACCACCGCCGTGGCCGTCTCCAGCGGGAACGCACCACGGTGGACCAGCGGATCGACGTCGTACGCCTGCGCCAGTCTCGTGTCCCGGGTGAGCAGTGAGACGTCGAACGGCGCCTCGTTCGGAATGCGTTTCTCGGTCATCGCCGTGAAGAAGTCCTCGCGCCCGGCGAGCGGCCCGGAAAGGACCAGTGCGTCGAGGCACAACGGGTAGTTCTGCGCCAGCCGGGCCGCGATGAGCCCGCCCATGGAGTGCCCGATCAGGACCACCGGAAGCGAGCGATGCTCGGCGTGCGCGGCGGTGAGCACGTCGTGCAGGTCCTCCACAACGGGGTCGAAGTCGTCGATGACGGCCCGCTCCCCCGCACTGCGCCCGTGGCCCTGGTGGTCGGGTCCGACGACGAGCGCGCCCCACTCGGCCAGCCGCCGCGCCACGTGCCCGTAACGCCCGAGGTGCTCGGCGTACCCGTGCGCCAGGACGGCCAGGAACGAGGGCTCGGGCGGCGTCCAGGTGTACACGGTCAGGCGCGCGCGCCGGCCGTCCCGCGTACTGAGGCGCGGCTCGATTGGCATATGGACCTCCATGGACCTCTAGGGTTGACAGTGACCCTACCCACACCTAACCTCCCGTTTCCATAGCCGCGCCTGGTTCACGACCTCCCCAACCGTGCGTCGAGAGTCCGCGGCGGCGCCCGATCGACAGTTCCCACCCCCGCGAGGAGACGTTTGCGATGCAGTCAGGGGAAACCAACCGGCGCCGTGCCCCTCGGCGCGGACTCGCGTTCGTCCTGTCCACCGCCGTCCTGGCGACCGCGTCGCTCACGGCGTGCGGCGGCGGCGCGGCGACCACGTCCGGCGACGACGGCGTCCTCAACGTCGGGCTGACCACGCCGCCGACCAACCTGAACCCGGCGGCCAACGGGTCGGGCCAGCAGACGCTGTACCTGGCGCTGGCGAACGAGCCGCTGACCTACCTCAAGGCCGACGGGTCGATCGGCCCCGGCCTGGCCACGTCCTGGCGCTACGTCGGCGAGGGCAACACGAAGTTCGAGCTGACGCTGCGTACCGGCGCGAAGTTCTCCGACGGCACGGCGGTGGACGCGGCGGCGGTCAAGGGCTGGCTGGAGTACTTCTTCTTCAAGTCCGGCAGCCCGTTCGCGGCCAACATCGCGGCCAAGCGGATCGAGACCGAGGGCACCTCGAAGGTGACCCTGCACCTGTCGGAGCCGAACCCGGTCCTGCCCTACCTGCTGTCGCAGGTCTACAACATCGGCGACGTCGCGTCCCCGGCCGGTGTCGCCAAGCCCGCGTCACTGGCCACGCAGACGCGCGGCGCGGGCCCGTACATGATCGACCCGGCCCAGACGGTCACCAACGACCACTACACCTACGTGCCGAACCCGCACTACTACGACAAGGCCCGGATCCACTACAAGAAGATCGTCATCAAGGTGATCTCGCAGCCGTCCACGATGCTGGCGGCGATCCGGTCCGGCCAGATCGACGTGGCCCCGGGCGACGTGACCACCGTCAGGCAGGCGAAGTCGGCCGGGCTGCAGATCATCAGCAAGCCCTCCGGCTGGGACGGGCTGATCTTCCTGGACCGCAAGGGGAAGCTGGCCCCGGCGCTCGGCAACGTGAAGGTCCGGCAGGCGCTCAACTACGCGGTCGACCGGAAGACACTGGTCAAGGGCCTGCTCGGCGAGTACGCGACCCCGACGTCGCAGCCGCCGACGCTGGACGGTCACGACCCCGCGCTCGACGAGCACTACCCCTACGACCCGGCCAGGGCCAAGGCGCTGCTCGCCGAGGCGGGCTACCCGAACGGGTTCACGCTGCCGGTGACGTCCATGGGCTTCGCGCAGATGCTCGGCGACCCGGTCGTGCAGGCCATCGGCAAGTACCTCGCCGCCGTGGGCGTCAAGCTCACCATCACCAGCGGCGGCACCCAGGCCCAGTACGGCACGCAGCTGTTCTCCAAGAAGTACGCCGCGACCGGGTTCGTGCAGCAGCCGGTCCTGCCGATGTACATGTTCTACGTCTTCTACCTGGCCCCCAAGAACAGCCTGAACCAGCACGGCTGGAACGACCCCGGCCTCGACAAGCTGTGGTCGCAGGGTGCGGTCGCCGCCGACACCACCGAGACGGCCAAGGCGATGTCGCGGCGCGGCGTCGAGGACGCCTACAACCTGCCCGTGGCCAGCATCCAGTCCATCTGGTACGCCAGCAAGAACGTCACCGGCGTCGACTTCAGCGCCGGGACCGGCTTCCCGTACCCGGCCGAGTGGCGTCCGGCCGGTCCGCGCGCCTGCGCGGACTGATCGGGGGTGAACATCCGCTGCTCGGCGTGATCGGGCGGCGGCTGCTCACCGCGATCCCGCTGCTGCTCGGGGTGTCGTTGCTGAGCTTCGTGCTGACCTCGTTCGCGCCGGGTGACGCGGCCCGCACGATCCTGGGGCCGAACGCCGCGCCGGAGTCGTACGCGCAGCTCCGCCACGCGATGGGCCTCGACCTGCCGCTGTGGGAGCAGTACTGGCGGTGGCTTCGGGCGGCCCTGGGCGGCGACCTCGGCGCGTCGGCGTTCAACGGGCAGGCCGTGACCGCGGCGATCGGGCAGCGTTTCCCGGTGACCGCGTCGCTGATGGCCGGATCGCTGCTGATCAGCGTGCTCGCCGGGGTGAGCCTCGGGGTGGTGTCGGCGCTGCGCGGCGGGTTCATGGGGCGCGCCATCGACGCCCTGGCGCTGGTGGGGTTCGCGCTTCCGGCGTTCTGGCTGGGCGCGGAGCTGATCGTGGTGTTCTCGGTGCGGCTCGGCTGGTTCCCGTCCACCGGGTACGTCCCGTTCGCCGAGTCGCCCGGCGGGTGGCTGCGGTCGCTGGTGCTGCCGGTTGCGGCGCTGGCGCTGTACGGCCTGGCCGGGATCGCCAAGCAGACCCGTGAGTCCATGCTCGACGTGCTCGGCAGCGAGCACATCCGGGTGGCCCGCGCGAACGGCCTCAGCGAGTGGTCGCTGGTCATGCGGCACGCGCTGAAGAACGCCTCCTCCCGGGTGGTGACCGTGCTCGGCGTGCTCGCGGTGAGCATGCTCGGCGGGACGATCCTGGTGGAGAGCGTGTTCGCCCTCCCCGGCCTCGGCTCGCTGGTGGTCGGCGCGGCGGTCCAGCACGACCTGCCGATGGTGCAGGGCGTCGCGGTGTTCTTCACCGCCATCGTCGTCGTCATCAACCTGACCATCGACCTCGCCTACACCTGGCTCGACCCCAAGGTGCGTGTCCGATGAGCCTTGCCGTCACCGGTGACGCCGCGCCCGTGGAGGCGCCGCCCTCGCCGAGGTTCGCGCGCCGCCTGCTGCGGCGTCCGCTGGCCGTGGCGTGCCTGTCGTACCTGGCGCTCGTCGTCGGCGTCGCGGTCGTCGCGCCGCTGGTCCTGCCGGACGTGGCGCACCAGCAGGCGGGCGACCTGCTCGCCGCCAACCAGGGGCCGAGCGCCGACCACCTGCTCGGCACCGACACCGTCGGCCGGGACGTCCTCGAACGGCTGCTCGTCGGCACCCGGGTGACCGTGCTGGGCGTGCTCGAGGCCGTCGTGGTGATGGTCCTGCTGGGCGTCTCGCTGGGCCTGGCCGCCGGGTTCCACGGCGGCTGGATCGACCGCGCGGTGACCTGGCTGGCGGACCTGGCGTTCTCCACCCCGGCCATCGCGATCGTCATCGTGGTGCTGTCGGTGTTCCCGGGCAGCATGATCGCCGGGATGACCACGTTCGGGGTGCTGGCCGCCCCCGGGCTGATGCGGGTGGTGCGCGCCGCGACGCTGTCCACCCGCCAGGAGCTGTACGTGCAGGCCGCGCAGGTCGCCGGGCTGTCGCAGCCGTACATCATCGCCCGGCACGTGCTGCCGCGGATCAGCGGCGCGACCGTCGTGCAGGTGTCGGTCCTGGCGGCGGTGGCGCTGACGGTGCAGACCGGCCTGGCGTTCCTGCACCTGCTGGTGGAGACCCCCGCCCCGAGCTGGGGCGGCATGGTCGCCGACGGCACCACCGTGATCCTGGTGAACCCGTGGCTGATCTGGCCGCCGGGCATGGCGATCGCCCTGACGATCCTCGCGCTCGGCCTGCTCGGCGACGCGGTGCGGGACGCGGCGGTCGAGGGCTGGTCGGCGGCCCCGAGCCGGAAGCGCCGCCGCACCGAGGCCACGGCACCGCCCGCCACGGAGACGTCCGGGACCGAGCTTCCCGACGACGCGCTGCTGGCGGTACGCGGGCTCACCGTGAGCACGGGCGGCACGCGGCTGGTCGAGGACGTCGCCTTCCACGTCGCCGAGGGCGAGGCGGTCGGCATCGTCGGCGAGTCCGGGTGCGGCAAGTCCGTCACCGCGAGCGCGCTGATCGGCATCCTGGCGCGCGGCCTGCACATCGAGGCGGGTGAGATCCTCTTCGGGGGCGAAGACCTCACCCGCGCGTCGGGCAGGGCGCTGCGCCGCGTCCGGGGCAAGGAGATCGCCCTGATCTCCCAGGAGCCGCTGATCAGCCTGGACCCGGCGTTCACCGTCGGCGGCCAGCTCGGCGAACTCGTCCGGCAGCACCACGGGCTGTCGAAGAAGGAGGCCCGCCGCCGGGTCGTGGAACTCCTCGACAGCGTGCACCTGCCGGACCCCGAGGACGTCGCCCGCCGCTACCCGCACGAGCTGTCCGGCGGCATGGCGCAGCGGGTGTCGATCGCGCGGGCCCTGGTCGGCGAGCCCCGGCTGCTGATCGCCGACGAGCCGACCACCGCGCTCGACGTGACCGTCCAGGCCGAGATCCTCGACCTGCTGCGCGAGCTGAAGGCCACCCGGGGCATGAGCATCCTGCTCATCACCCACGACTGGGGCACCGTCGCGGACCTGTGCGACCGGGCCATCGTGATGTACGCGGGCCAGGTGGTCGAGCAGTCCGAGGTGTCGCCCATGTTCGCCGCGCCGCTGCACCCGTACACGGCGGGGCTGCTGGCGTCGGACCCGCACCGGGCGACGCGCGGGGCGCTGCTGCCCGCCATCGAGGGCCAGGTGCCGCCGCCGGGCAGCCGCCCGGTGAGCTGCCGCTTCCGGGCGCGCTGCGACCTGGCCGCCGAGGAGTGCGGCGCGACGGCGATCCCGCTGCTCGCCCCGGCTCCGGGCAGGCTCACCCGCTGCATCCGCCACCAGGAGTTGGAGCACGCATGACCGCCACCGTCGCGACCTCCCTCCTCGACGTCAGGGACCTGACCGTCGAGTACCGCTCCGGGCGCCGCCGCCCGCCGCTGCGCGCCGTGGACGGCGTGAGCTTCTCCATCGCGCCCCGCGAGACGGTGGGCCTGGTCGGCGAGTCCGGGTCGGGCAAGTCCACCATCGGGCGCGCGATCCTGGGGCTCACGCCCGTGAAAAGCGGCACCGTGACCCTGGACGACACCGACATCAGCCACGTCCCGCTGCGGGCGCGCCGCGCGCTCAGCGCCCGGCTCCAGGCGGTGTTCCAGGACCCGTACAGCTCGCTGAACCCGGCGCGGACCATCGGGGAGACGCTCGCCGAGTCGCTGCGGCGGCAGTCGCTCGGCAGGCAGGAGGTCACCGCCAAGGTCACCGGGATGCTGGAACGGGTCGGGCTGCCCGCCACGGCGGCCGACCGGTACCCGGCGCAGTTCTCCGGCGGCCAGCGCCAGCGGATCGCCATCGCCCGCGCCCTCGTGGTGCGCCCGGCGCTGGTGATCTGCGACGAGGCCGTCAGCGCGCTGGACCTGTCGGTGCAGGCGCAGGTGCTCAACCTGCTGCGCGAACTGCAGGGCGACTTCGACCTGAGCTACCTGTTCATCTCCCACGACCTCACCGTCGTCCACCACGTGGCCCACCGCATCGTCGTGCTGTACCGGGGCCGGATCATGGAGTCCGGCCCGGCCTCGGCCGTGTACGAGCGGCCCGCCCACCCCTACAGCCGGGCCCTGCTCGCCGCCGCCCCGGTGCCCGACCCGGCCCGGCAGCGCGCCCGGCGGGCCGCGACGGTGGCGCGGCCGGTCGCCACGGGGACCCCGCTGTCGAGCGACTCGTGCTACTTCGCGCCGCGCTGCCCGTACGCGGTCGAGACGTGCCGCACGCGCCGCCCGGCTCCCGAGACGACCCCGGACGGCGTGACCGTGGCCTGTCATCGTTGGAAGGAACTGCGATCGTAGGCCCGCGAGACCTCCCCACGCGTGAGTCAGTGACACTGAAGCTCCCCCTACCCGAGAGGTGACCCGACAGTGCTTCCGCCATGGATCGACAAAGGCCGCTCGGACAAGGCAGCCGGACGGCCCCTGGTGGCTCCCCCGCCCAACCTGGTCCCCTACGGGCCCGATCCGCTGCACCGGCAGGTCGCCGCGTACATCAAGACGCTGATCGTGACCGGCGTGTGGCCGCCGGGCGGGCGGCTGAAGGCCGAGATGCGCCTGGCCGAGGACTTCAACGTCTCGCGCGGCACGCTGAAGAAGGCGCTCGCGCTGCTGGTGGAGGAGGGCCTCATCACGCAGGTGCACGGCCGCGGCACCTTCGTCGCGGTGCCGCCCGCCGAGGCCGAGGACGACCTCGGGACGGCCGTCGAGGCGTTCACCGCCAACGCCGCCGGGGTCGAGACCGTGCACCTGAGCACCTTCGACACCGCCATGCCCGACGAGGTGTCGCGGGCGCTGGAGTCCTCGCCCGGCGACCCCGTCCTGAAGATCACCAGCCTGCGGCGGGACCAGGAGGGACCGATGGCGGTGATCGTCCGGTGGGTGCGCCTGGACGTGTCGTCCTCCGCCGGGGCCGACGGGGACCGGGGCCTGCCCCGGCGGGTCCCGGGGCAGCGGCGGCTGCGCGCGGTCGCCGCCGACGAGGAGACGGCGCGGCTGCTCGACGTGACCGACGGCACCCCGGTCCAGTACCTGGAGGAGGTCGCGCACGACCGGGTGAGCGGCGTGGCGGCCGAGCTGTGCCAGGTCTGGTCCCGGTCGGACCGCATCACCTACACGTTCTCCCTGGAACCGGCCCGGCAGGACCCGGCCGGAACCGCCGTGCCCGCCACCCTCGTCATCGGTGACGGCGCCGCGGCCGGCCGTCCGGTCGCCCCATGATCGACGGCTGGACCGAGCCCCGCTTCGCGGCCGTCCGCGCCGCGTTCGTGCGCAACTTCACCGACCACGGCGACGTGGGCGCCGCCGTCAGCGTCTGGCACGACGGCCGCGAGGTCGTGTCGCTGTGGGGCGGCGTCGCCGACCCGCTGACGCGGCGGCCGTGGGGCGCGGACACCATCGCGCTGGTGTTCTCCATGACCAAGGCGCTCACCACGACCGCCGTGTTCCACCTCGCGGAACGCGGCGGGCTGTCCCTCGACCGGCCCATCGGCGACTACTGGCCGGAGTTCGCCCAGGCGGGCAAGGAGACCGTCACCCTGCGCCATGTCCTCGGCCACCGTGCGGGACTGCCCGTCGTGGACGGCGAGTTCACCCTCGACACGGTGCTCGCCTGGGAGCCGGTGACCCGGGCGCTGGAGAAGCAGCGGCCGGTGTGGCGGCCCGGCGACGGCCACGGCTACCACATCCGCACGTTCGCGTGGCTGGTCGGCGAGACGTTCCGGCGGTGCGCGGGGCGGACCGTCGGGGACTACTTCGCCGCCGAGATCGCCCGGCCGCTCGACCTGGACTGGCACCTGGGCCTCACCGAGGCGCAGCAGCGCCGCGCCGCCACGATCATCCCGCCCGGCCTGGAGTACTACCGCTACTGGGCGTCCCTGCCGGAGGACTCGCTGCTGCGCCGCGCGGGCGCCGCGCCCGGCGGCCTGTTCCGCTACGACAGCATGTGGAACGACCCCCGGCTGCGGATCGCCGAACTGCCGTCCTCGAACTCCTACGCCACCGCCGCGAGCGTCGCCCGCCTGTACGCCGCGCTGCTCCGCTTCGGCGACCTGGCCTCGCCGCTGGGCGAGGCGGCGTTGGCGGACGCCCGGCGGCGGCAGTCGCGGGGGTACGACCTGGTCCTGGAGATGGACACCGACTTCGGCAGCGGGTTCCACCTCGCCGGGTCGCTGGGGGCGCGGGTCGGGGCGTCGTCGTTCGGTCACGCCGGTGCGGGCGGCTCGCTCGGGTTCGCCGACCCGAACCACGGGCTGGCCTTCGCGTACGTCCCGAACCGACTGCACTTCGGCCCGCGTCCCGACCCCCGGGCGGACGGGCTGCTCACCGCGGTGTACGACTCCGTGGCGCGCGGCTGACTCCTGGCAACCGTTCCGGGGTCGCGGACGTCTCACCTTCCGCGTGCTCCCATCACGCTCCCTTCACCCTCCCGCAGGTGCTCCCCGCCATGGGGCTTGTTGGAGGCTTGTTGTGAAGAGGATCGTCCGGCGTTGTCTCGGTGCGCTGGGGGCCGCCGCGCTGCTGGGGACGGCGGCGTGCGGGAGCGAGGAACCCCTCCCTGCCCGTACGGCTCCGGCCGCCGAGCCACGTGACGCGCCCACGACACGGCTGCTGTTCGTCCTCTCGCAGATCAGGGCCACGGACGACACCCGCCGGCACGTCGCGTTCACCGACCTGGAGGCGTTGCGGCGGCTGCCCGGCGGCCGGGACGACGACGCGCTGAACGTGGGCGCGGGGGCGCTCGCCGGGTTCGCGCACCTGCTCGCCGGGCCCACGGGCATCGACCTGTCCCGGGCGTCGGCCGCCGTGCAGACCGGGCACCCTCCCACCGGGGCGGGGCGGCTGAACGGGCCGTTCGACGCCGCCACCGTGGGCCCCCGGCTCACCGAGCTGGGCTACCGGCCGGTCACCGGGGTCGCGGACGCCTGGGAGGCCGGGTCCGGCGAGGCGTTCAACCCCGACGACCCGCTGACGAAGATCGGCATCCCGCCCGTCCACGACCTGTCGGTGATCCGGGTGGACTCCGGCGAGGGCGTCACGTTCGGCAGGCGGCGGGCCGCGCTGGACCTGGTCCCGGCACGGCGCGGAGCGGGCAGCCTGGCCGCCGACCCCGGGCACCGGGCGGTGGCGCAGTGCCTCGGCCCGGTGGTGTCGGCGATGATCCTCCAGGAGCCGGGACGGCCGGACCTCGTCGGCGTCGGCATCGACGCCCAGGCCCGGGAGATCCTGTGCGTACGGGTCGCCGGGGACGCCGCCGGGGCCGCCGGTCACCTCCGCCGCACCCTCGGTTCCGGCCGGTCGCAGCAGGGAACCGCCTGGTCGGAACTGCTCACGGGAGCCGCCGTCGACCAGCCGGGGAACGGGATCGTCCGGCTCACCGCCACGTCCCCGAAGCCGGGGGTGCTGTTCGGCGCGGTCGTCCGTAACGACCTTCCGGCCTGGCGTTCGTGACCGTATCGGTCGGTGGGTTAACCACCCGTGGGTCCCGAAAGAGCGGTTTCTGTAGTATCTCTACACCGACTCAGCGATCGACCCCGAAGGGTGGGATGTGCGGCTCGACATCTGGCTACTCGTCGGGGCCGCACTGGTGCTCTCCGCGATCCTCGCGGTGCGGCTGTCCCACCGGCTCGGCCTCCCCAGCCTGCTGGCCTACCTCGGCCTCGGGCTGCTCATCGGGGAGTCCGGCTTCGGGATCAACTTCGACAACGCCGAACTGGCGCAGACCCTCGGCTGGGCGGCGCTCGTCGTCATCCTGGTCGAGGGCGGCCTGACGACGAACTGGCGCAACGTCAAGCCCGCCGTCCCGGTGTCGCTCGTGCTGGCCACGGTGGGCATCGCGGTCAGCATCGTGGTGGTCGCCGTGGCCGCCCACTGGCTGCTGTCCCTGGACTGGCGGCTGGCGTTCCTGCTGGGCGCGGTGCTGGCCCCCACCGACGCGGCGGCGGTGTTCTCCGTGCTGCGGCGGCTGCCGCTCCCGTCCCGGCTGGCCGGGATGCTGGAGGCCGAGTCCGGGTTCAACGACGCCCCCGTGGTGATCATCGTGGTGCTGCTGAGCGCCACCGACGGGCACGGCACCGAGCCCTGGCTGCTGGTCCCCCTGGTGGTGTACGAACTGGCCGCGGGCGCGGCGGTGGGGCTGCTGGTGGCCTGGCTCGGCGTCTTCGCGCTCCGCCGCGCCGCGCTCCCCGCCTCCGGCCTGTACCCGATCGCCGTGCTGTCGCTGGCGGTCGGGTCGTACGGGGCCGCCACGCTGATCCACGCCAGCGGGTTCATGGCCTGCTACCTGTCCGCCCTCACCCTCGGGAACGCGCGGCTGCCGCACCGGCCCGCCACCCGGGGGTTCGCCGAGGGCGTCGCCTGGCTGGCCCAGATCGGCCTGTTCGTGATGCTGGGCCTGCTGGCCTCGCCGAGCGAACTGCCCGCGCAGATCATCCCGGCCCTGGTCGCGGGCTCGGTCCTGGTGCTGGTGGCCCGGCCGCTGTCGGTGTGGCTGTCCACCCTGGGCTTCGGGCTGCGCCGGTCGGAGAAGGTGTTCCTGTCCTGGGCGGGCCTGCGCGGCGCGGTGCCGGTCGTGTTCGCCACCGTCCCGATGTCCGAGGACGTCCCGGGAGCGGACCGGCTGTTCGCCCTGGTCTTCGTGATCGTCGTGGTGTTCACCCTCCTCCAGGGCCCGACGCTGCCCCCGCTGGCCCGGCGGCTGCGGATCACCGTCGAGGGCGAGGCCAAGGACCTGGACGTCGAGGCCGCCCCGCTGGAGGAACTCCAGGCCGACCTGCTGGAGATCCGCGTCCCGGAGGACTCCGGCCTCGGCGGCGTGGAGATCTTCGAACTGCGGCTGCCCGCCAAGGCCTCCATCACCCTGATCGTCCGCGACGGCCGCAGCTTCGTCCCCGGCCCCACCACCGAACTCCGCGGCGGCGACCACCTCCTGGTCGTCACCGCCGCCGAGGTCCGCGAGGCCACCGAACGCCGCCTCCGCGCCGTCAGCCGCCGCGGCAAACTCGCCGGCTGGTTCGGCGAGACCGGCGACTGACCCGCCGGGCTCTCCGCGGACGGCCTCCGGAGGGTGGAATGCCGGGGGGACGGGACGTGTTCAGGCAGGGGTGACGCGACGCCGCCCCAGGTGGGCGGGGTGGTCGCGGTGCGATCCGGGACGCCGTGGGATGAGTCGTGCCGCGCGAGCAGTACTATTAGCAGTCGTCTAGTGAGAGTGCCAGTCCGCGGGACTGTGGCGGCAAGGAGGAACCGTGCCGACGTATCAGTACGTTTGCACCGAATGCGGTGAGCCCCTCGAGGTCGTGCAGAAGTTCAGCGACGACGCGCTGACCGAGTGCCCGGCGTGCAGTGGCCGGCTGCGCAAGGTGTTCTCCGCCGCCGGGATCATCTTCAAGGGCTCCGGCTTCTACCGCACCGACAGCCGCGGCAACGGCAAGTCCTCGGTGGGCTCCACGTCGTCGAGCTCCAACGGCTCCTCCGACTCCGGCAAGTCCGAGACCGCCAAGTCCAACGGCGACAGCACCTCCTCTACCTCCTCGACGTCCTCCTCGACGTCCTCGAACGGCGCCGCCTCCACCAGCGGCTCCAAGGTCGCCTGACCACTTTCACCCGGGCCCCGGTGATCCCCCACGATCACCGGGGCTTCGCCATGCCCAGCCCCCGCCTCACTCAGCACCAAGCCCCCGCC
>DATADI010000390.1:0-5282 GCA_036258615.1 Thermomonospora sp.
GGCCGCCCGGCTCGGCGTGCGCCGCAGCCGGGCGGTGACCCCGGTGATGTTCGAGTACGCGCTGCTCGAACGGGCCCGCGCCCGCCGCCGCCACATCGTGCTGCCCGAGGGCTCCGACCCCCGGGTGCTGCGCGCCGCCGACGTCCTGCTGCGGCGGGGCGTGGCCGACCTGACGCTGCTGGGCGACGAGGAGGCCATCCGCACCGAGGCCGCCGAGCTGGGCCTGGACGTGCGGGCCGCCCGCGTGGTCAGCCCCTACAACCGGGGGCTGCGCGAGCGGTTCGCCGCCGAGTACGCCCGGGTCCGCGAGCACCGGGGCGTGACCTTCCGGCTCGCCCGCGACCTGGTCACCGACGTGCAGTACTTCGGGGCGCTGATGGTGCGGCTCGGCCTGGCCGACGGCATGGTGTCCGGCGCCGTGCACACCACCGCGCACACCGTGCGGCCCGCCCTGGAGATCGTCAAGACCGCCCCGGACGCCGAAATCGTCTCCAGCGTCCACTTCGTGTGCCTGCCCGACCGGGTCGTGCTGTACGGCGACTGCCTGGTGGTGCCCGACCCCGACCCCGGACGGCTCGCCGCCATCGCCGCGTCGGCCGCCGCCACCGCCCGCCGCTTCGGCATCGACCCGAAGGTCGCGCTGCTGTCCCGCCCCGACGGCACCCCCGAGGGCACGGACGCCGACCGGATCCGCGAGGCGCTGGCGCTGCTCCGCGAGCGGCACCCCGACGTACCCGTGCGCGGGCCGCTCACCCCCGCCGACGCCGAACGGGGCGACGCGTCGGTGTTCGTCGTGCCCGACCTCGACACCGGGGACGCCCTGGTGCGGGCCCGCCGCAACGCGGGCGCCGTGGTCATCGGCCCGGTGCTGCAGGGGCTCGCCCGCCCCGTCAACGCCCTCCCGGGCCGCGCGACCGACCAGGACATCGTCAACGCCGTCGCCGTCACCGCCATCCAGGCGGGGGCGGCGGAACCTCAGCCCGCCAGCCCGTTCTCGTAGGCGTACACCACCGCCTGGGTGCGGTCGCGCAGCTCCAGCTTCATCAGCACGTGCCCGACGTGAGTCTTGACGGTCTGCTCGGCCAGCACCAGCTCGGCGGCGATCTCCGCGTTGGACAGCCCCCGGGCGATCAGCCGCAGCACGTCCAGCTCCCGCGGCGTCAGCGTCGCCGTCGCCGCCGGGCTGGGCCGCTGGTGCCGGCGCCGCCGTGCGAAGTCGCCGATCAACCGCCGGGTGATCGACGGGGCCAGCAGCGCGTCGCCCGCCGCCACCACCCGCACCCCGGTGATCAGGTCGGCCGCCGAGGCGTCCTTGAGCAGGAACCCGCTGGCCCCGGCGCCCAGCGCCTCGTAGACGTACTCGTCGAGGTCGAAGGTGGTCAGCACCAGCACCCGGGGCCGGCCGGGGACCTGGTCGCGCCCGGCGGGCTCACCGACGATCTCCGCGGTGGCGGCCAGGCCGTCCATCTCCGGCATCCGGATGTCCATCACGATCACGTCCGGGTCCAGCTCGCGCGCCATCGCCACGGCCTCCAGGCCGTTGCCCGCCTGCCCGACCACCTCGATGTCGGGGGCGGAGGACAGCAGGGCGGCGAGCCCGTCCCGGATCATCACCTGATCGTCGGCGATCAGCACGCGAATGGTCACGGACCACACCCTAGGGGCCCGGCGGATCACCCGTCGCCGTAGGGAAGCTCCGCCTCCACCGTCCAGCCGGTGGGCTCGGCCGGGCCCGCCCGCAGCGCGCCGCCCAGCATCGCCACCCGCTCCCGCATGCCGACCAGCCCGTGCCCGCCGCCCGGCTCCTGCGGCGTCGTCCGCGCCCCGTCGTCGGTCACCGCCACCACCAGCGCGTCCCGCCCGTACCGGACCTCGACCCGCACCCGCGCGCCCGGCGCGTACCGCGAGGCGTTGCTCAGCGACTCCTGCACGATCCGGTACGCCGACAGGTCCACGCCCGCCGACACCGGCCGGGGCACGCCCACGATCACCACGTCCACCGCCAGGCCCGACTGCCGCGCCGCGCCGACCAGGTCCTCCAGCCGCTCCAGGCCGGGCTGCGGACGGCGCTCGGCGTCCTCGTCCTCGGCCCGCAGCAGCCCCACCACCCGCCGCGTCTCCGTCAGCGCGTCCCGCGCCGCGTCGCGGACCAGCGCGAAGGTGTCGCGCGCCGCGTCCGGCAGGTCGGGGATCTTGTACGGCGCCGCCTCCGCCTGCATCGCGATCACCGACATGTGGTGCGCCACCACGTCGTGCAGCTCCCGGGCGATCCGGGCGCGCTCCTCCAGCCGGGCCTGCCGGGCCAGGTCCTGGCGGCGCAGCGCCTCCTGCTCGGCCAGGCTCAGCTCGGCGGTGTACCGGCCGCCGACCGCGTCGCCGAACACCAGCACCAGCACCACGATCCCGGCCAGGATGAGCCCGAACCAGTCGGGCATCCCGGCCACCACCACCGCCGGCAGGATGAGCCCGCCCGTGCTGAGCAGGCCCACCCCGACCGCGACCGGCCGCTCGTACCCGACGGCGGTGAAGTACAGGAT
Source organism: Thermomonospora sp. (assembly GCA_036258615.1). Lineage (GTDB taxonomy): Bacteria > Actinomycetota > Actinomycetes > Streptosporangiales > Streptosporangiaceae > Thermomonospora. The sequence goes on from DATADI010000390.1 coordinate 2,538, forward strand.
CACCACGAACGCCAGCCACGAGGTCACCGGCCACGGCCAGAAGTCGGTGTGCCGCAGTGCCAGCGCCCCGGCCAGCAGGCCCACCGCGCTGATCCGCCAGGCGGCCAGCGGCCAGCGCGGCGCCAGCAGCAGCGGCGTCGCCTGCGCCAGGCCCAGCAGCGCCGCCAGCAGCGGGGGCGCCGGCGGTTCGTGGACGTGCAGCGGGATGGCGATGCTGCCGCCGGTGAAGCCCGCCGCCATCGCGGTCACCACCAGCAGCTCCAGCCAGCGGACCCAGCGGCGGCCGGGCATCAGGACGCGCGGCGGGTCCTTGGGGGCGCGCAGGGCGGCGTCCAGGACCGCCTGCCGGAGCACGGCGTCGGAGAGTCCGGCCCGGTGGTCCCGGCGGCCGGTGCGGTGTTCGGTCATTTGGCCCCGAGCCTAGGCCGCCCGGGGGCCGTCCCACCTGCCTCCCCGGGACCAGTTCCCACCCGCCCCTGAGGTATCGGCCCCGGCATAACCCGGCGGCGAGCGGGGAGTACCGGCCCATGACCACCGAGGACACCACCGGGCACGACGAGCCGCACCACCAGACCGCCACCGCCACGATGATCGCGTCCGCGGCGGCGCTCGGCGGCTTCCTCTTCGGCTACGACACCTCGGTCATCAACGGCACCGTGGACGCGCTCAAGAGCGAGTTCGGCCTGGGCTCGGTCGTGGTGGGCTTCGTGGTCTCCTCGGCGCTGCTGGGCTGCGCGGTCGGCGCGTGGTTCGCCGGGCCGCTGGCCGACCGGCTGGGCCGGGTCCGGGTGATGCTGCTGGCGAGCCTGCTGTTCGTGATCAGCGCCCTGGGGTCGGCGCTGGCGTTCCACCCGCTGGACCTGACGTTCTGGCGGGTGGTCGGAGGGCTGGCCATCGGCGCCGCCTCGGTGATCGCCCCCGCCTACATCGCCGAGATCGCCCCCGCGCACCTGCGCGGCCGGCTCGGCTCGCTGCAGCAGCTCGCGATCGTGACCGGGATCTTCACCGCGCTGGTCGCCGACTACCTCATCGCCCGGGTCTCCGACGGCGGGGCGTCCGGCGAGTTCCCCTGGGGCGGCACCGCCTGGCGCTGGATGTTCGCCAGCGCCGTCGTCCCGGCCGTGGTGTACGGCCTGATCGCCCTGACCATCCCCGAGTCACCCCGCTACCTGGTCAAGAAACGGCAGCTCGGGCGGGCGCGGGCGGTGCTGGCCCGGCTCATCCCCGGCGACGTGGACACCCGCATCGGAGAGATCTCCCGCACCCTCAAACGCGACCGCCCGGTGCACCTGAGCGACCTGCGCGGCCCCCGGTTCGGACTGCTGCCGATCGTGTGGGTCGGCATCCTGCTGTCGGTGTTCCAGCAGTTCGTGGGGATCAACGTGATCTTCTACTACTCGTCCTCGCTGTGGCAGGCGGTCGGGTTCAGCGAGGACGACGCGATGCTCACCTCCGTGATCACCTCGGTCACCAACATCGTCACCACCCTGGTGGCCATCGCGCTGGTCGACCGGATCGGCCGCCGCCGGCTGCTGCTGGCCGGGGCCGCCGGGATGACCGTCACGCTGGCCACCATGGCGGTCGCGTTCGCCACCGCGCCGGTGGTGGACGGCGAGCCGCAGCTCGGGCCGACCGCCGGGCCGGTCGCGCTGGTCGCCGCCAACCTCTACGTCTTCTCGTTCGGCGCCACCTGGGGCCCGGTGGTGTGGGTGATGCTCGGCGAGATGTTCAGCAACTTCATCCGGGCCTCGGCGCTGGCGGTGGCCGCCTCGGCGCAGTGGATCGCCAACTGGCTGATCACCACGACGTTCCCCGAGCTGGCCGAGGTGGGGCTGGGCCTGGCGTACGGGCTGTACACGCTGGCGGCGGCGGTCGCCTTCGTGTTCGTCCTGCGGGGCGTCCGGGAGACCAAGGGCCGCGAGCTGGAGGACATGGACGACCTGGCCGCCGCGCCCGCCGGACGCGCCGCCAGGTCGGTATGATGGTCGCCATGGTGTCACGCGCATGCCCGTCCACGACGACGCCGGGCCTCTCCCGGCGGCTGTCGCGCACGCGCTGACCAGCGAGCGTTCACCCAGGACCCCGGGAGCGATCCCGGGGTCCTGTCGTCTCCCGGGCCGCCTCCCGCCCGAACCGGAAGGACCCGACCATGAATCCGCAAGGCTCCGGCGGCGACGCCGGCCCGGTGGCGGGCTCGGTAGCATCGAACGCCGGCGAACCCAACCCATCCGACCGAGGAGTACCCGTGTCTACCGTGTCTGAGCTGCGCATCACCCTCGACGGAAGCGAGCGCGTGGTGGCGGCCGGCACCACCGCGGGCGAGGCCCTGCAGGCCGACGGCAGGACCGTCATCGCCGCCCGCGTCGGCGGCGAGCTGCGCGACCTGGCCTACGAGGTGCGGGACGGGGACGTCGTCGAGCCCGTGGAGATCGGCTCCGCCGACGGCCGGGCCATCCTGCGGCACTCCACCGCGCACGTGATGGCCCAGGCGGTGCAGGAGCTGTTCCCCGAGGCGAAGCTGGGCATCGGCCCGCCGGTCGAGAACGGCTTCTACTACGACTTCGACGTCAAGGAGCCGTTCACCCCCGAGGACCTCAAGCGCATCGAGAAGCGGATGCGCGAGATCGTCAAGCAGGGGCAGCGGTTCTCCCGCCGCGCGGTCTCCGACGACGAGGCCCGCGCCGAGCTGGCCGGCGAGCCGTACAAGCTGGAGCTGATCGGCCTCAAGGGCGGCGCGGCCGACGG
>DATADI010000391.1:0-2627 GCA_036258615.1 Thermomonospora sp.
GCGCCGGACGCCGTTTCGGACCGGGCCCTCGCCCGCCACCGGGTTCGGCGCGCGGGCTCCGCCGTGCGCGGCCATCAGGGCGGGGGCGGCGGCGCCGAGCAGGGCGCGGGGCACCGACTCGGCCAGCAGGGTGGGCTCACCACGGCCGTCGATGGCCGCCAGGGTGGCGCGCACCGCCTCCCGGCCGAGCCAGACCGCCGAGCCCTCGTCACCGACCAGCCAGCCATAGCCGTCGGCGCGCTGCACGATCCTGCCGTCGTTGATCACGGCGGCGCCGGCGCCGGTGCCGGAGAACACCACGATGCCCTCCGGTGCGCTGGTGCCGGCCGCGAACGCCACCGCGATGTCGGTGACGACGGCGGGTGATCCGTGCAGCCCCATGGTGTGCCAGGCGCGCCGGGCGGCGGCGACCGCGGCGGGACGCCCCGCGGAACCGGCTCCGGCGATCCCGAATACACCGTTGAGGACGAGGGAACGGTCCAGGTCGCCGAGTGCGGCGCGCAGGGCCGTGGTGAGCGCACCCGCGGTGTCGCCCCCGGAGTTGGGGTTCGCTCCTGGACCGGTTCCGGAACCGGCCAGGGCCCCCCCGAGCGTTAGTACGGCTACGCGGGTCTTTGTGCCACCCGCGTCGACGCCGATCACGTAAGGACCAGCCAAATGGGTCAACACACGGTGACCGTAGACCTTTCCACCGTTGACGTGACATCATGGTCGTAAGAAAATTTCCATCATGAGGAAAACCAACGGCCGAGATTCAGGGGGCACGGGGGACACCACGGCGCCCCCCGCGGCCTCGCACTCCACCAAGGAGGCGCCGCTCAGCACCGTGGTCCGGGTGCGCTCCCTGCTGCCCTCGCTACCGCCCGCCGAACGCCGCGTCGCCCAGCGGGTCATCGACGACCCCGAGGGGGTCGCCAACTCCACCATCACCGAACTCGCGCACACCTGCGGGACGTCGGAGACCACCGTCATCCGGTTCTGCCGGGCGATCGGCTTCACCGGCTATCCCGAGCTGCGCCTCACCCTGGCCACCGAGGCCGGCCGCGCGCAGAGCGCCGCCGGCGGCCGGGTCATCGGAAGCGACATCAGTCCCGACGACTCCCTGGAGCAGATCGTCGAGAAGGTCACCTTCGCCGACGCCCGCGCGGTCGAGGAGACCGCCGCCCAACTGGACATCAAGATGCTGGAGCAGGTGGTCGACGCCGTGGTCGCCGCCTCCCGCGTGGACGTCTACGGCGTCGGCGCGAGCGCCTTCGTGGCGCTGGACTTCCAGCAGAAGCTGCACCGGATCGGCCGGCACTGCTCGGCCTGGTCCGACGCCCACATCATGCTCACCAGCGCCGCCGTCCTCAATCCCGGGGACGTGGCGGTCGGCATCTCGCACACCGGGTCCACCGTGGAGACCATCGACGCGCTCTCGGTGGCCAAGGGGCGGGGTGTCACCACCGTGGCGATCACCAACTACCCCCGGTCGCCGATCGCCGAGGTCGCCGACCTGGTGCTGACCACCGCCGCCCGGGAGACCACCTTCCGCTCGGGCGCCACCGCCAGCAGGCTGGCGCAGCTGACCGTGGTCGACTGCGTGTTCGTGGGTGTCGCGCAGCGCACCTACGGCACCACCCGCAAGGCCCTGGAGGCCACCTTCGAGGCCGTCCGCAGCCGTACCGTACGAACCGACCGGAGGCGCCGGTGATCGAGTGCGATCTGCCCACCGAAGGCCGTAACCCGCGCACCGTCGACGTCGACATGCTCCCCACCCTCGAGGTGCTGAAGCTGATCAACGCCGAGGACAGCACGGTGCCGGCGGCGGTGGCCGCGGTGCTGCCGGAGCTGGCGCGGCTGGTCGACCTGGCCGTGGACGCGCTGCGCGAGGGCGGCCGGGTGCACTACTTCGGCGCCGGTACCTCCGGCCGGCTGGCGGTGATCGACGCCGCCGAGCTGCCGCCCACCTTCGGCATCTGGGGCCGGGTGGTGGCCCACCACGCCGGGGGCCTCGGCGCGCTGTCGCAGGCCATCGAGGACGTCGAGGACGACGCCGACCTCGGGGCCCGCGACGCCGAGGACGTCCACCCCGGCGACGTGGCCATCGGGATCGCGGCCAGCGGCCGGACCCCCTACGTGGTGGGCGCGCTGCGCGCCGCCGTGCGGACCGGTGCCCGCACGGCGCTGATCAGCGCCAACCCGCACACGCCGGTCGGCCGCGAGGTGGACGTCCACATCGGGCTCGCCACCGGGCCCGAGGTGATCACCGGCTCCACCCGGATGAAGGCCGGCACCGCGACCAAGCTGGTGCTCAACGCCTTCTCCACGACCCTGATGATCCGCCTGGGCAGGACGTACTCCAACCTGATGGTGAGCGTCAACGCCCTCAACGAGAAGCTGCGCGCCCGCCTGGTGCGCATCCTGACCGAGGCCACGGGCATGGAGGCCCGGGTCTGCGAGACCGCGCTGTCGGAGGCGGGCGGCGACACCCGGGTCGCCCTCGTCTCGCTGCTCGGTGAGGTCCCGGCCGCCCGCGCCACCCTGGCCCTGCAGGAGAGCCACGGCGGCGTGCGCGAGGCGCTGCAGCGCCTGCGCACCGGCTGACCCGTTCCGGTGGTCCCCCGGCCGGCCCGGCCGGCCGGGGG
>DATADI010000392.1:0-2382 GCA_036258615.1 Thermomonospora sp.
TCACCACCGTGAACTTGGGCACCCGCGCGCACGCCACCGCCGTCACCATCTTGGCCCCGTGCTTGGCGATGCCGCCCGCCTCGTACTGGCGGCCCACCATGAACCCGGTGATGTTCTGCAGGAACAGCAGCGGGATCGAGCGGCGGTCGCACAGCTCGATGAAGTGCGCCCCCTTGAGCGCCGACTCGGCGAACAGGATGCCGTTGTTGGCGACGATCCCCACCGGGTGCCCGTGGATCCGGGCGAATCCGGTCACCAGCGTGGCCCCGTACTCGCGCTTGAACTCCTGGAAGCGGCTGCCGTCCACGAGGCGGGCGATGACCTCGCGCACGTCGTAGGGGGTGCGCGGGTCGGGCGGGACGACGCCGTACAGCTCGCCCGGGTCGGCGGCGGGCTCCTCGGGCGGCGCGACGTCCCACGGGCGCGGCGCGCGGGGCCCCAGCGTGGCGACGATGTCGCGGACGATCCGCAGCGCGTGCGCGTCGTCGTCGGCCAGGTGGTCGGTGACCCCCGAGGTGCGGGCGTGCAGCTCGCCGCCGCCCAGCTCCTCGGCGGTGACGACCTCGCCGGTGGCCGCCTTCACCAGTGGGGGGCCGCCCAGGAAGATCGTGCCCTGGCCCCGGACGATGACGGCCTCGTCGCTCATCGCGGGCACGTAGGCGCCCCCGGCCGTGCAGGAGCCCAGCACGGCGGCGATCTGCGGGACGCCCTCCCGGGACATGGTGGCCTGGTTGAAGAAGATCCGGCCGAAGTGCTCGCGGTCGGGGAAGACCTCGTCCTGCAGGGGCAGGAACGCGCCCCCGGAGTCCACCAGGTACACGCACGGCAGCCGGTTGTGCAGGGCCACCTCCTGGGCGCGCAGGTGCTTCTTGACGGTCATCGGGTAGTAGGTGCCGCCCTTGACGGTGGCGTCGTTGGCGACGATCACGCACTCGCGGCCGGAGACCCGCCCGACGCCGGTGATGATGCCCGCGCCGGGGGCCTCGTCGTCGTACATGCCGTACGCCGCCAGCGGGGACAGCTCCAGGAACGGCGAGCCCGGGTCCAGCAGGCCGTCCACCCGGTCGCGGGGGAGCAGCTTGCCGCGCGCCACGTGGCGCTCGCGGGACCGCTCCGGCCCGCCGAGCGCCGCCCGCGCCGTGCGCTCGCGCAGCTCGGCGGCCAGCGCCCGGTTCAGCTCGGCGTTGCGCGCGAAGTCCGCCCCGGCGGTGTCCGCCCGGCTCTCCAGCACCGGTCCCGTCATCCGCGCCCCCTGTGAGTTAACGAATGTTAACAACGGTGATGTTAATGAACGTTAACGGGCCTCGTCTACACTCTCCGCATGACGGAGTCCACCGGGACCCCCACCCGCCGGGTGGAGATCCTCACCGCCGCCGCGGAGCTGTTCGCCCGCCGCGGGTATCACGGGGTGTCGATCGGCGACCTGGGCCGGGCCGTCGGCCTGACCGGGCCCGCGCTGTACCGGCACTTCCGCGGCAAGGACGCCGTGCTGGCGGAGATCCTGCTCGACATCAGCCGCCGCCTGCTGGCCGAGGGCGCCCGGCGGGCCGCCGCGCCCGACCCGCGGCAGGCCCTCGACGGGCTGCTGCGCTGGCACATCGACTTCGCCCTGGGCAACCCGGCGCTGATCACCGTGCACGAGCGGGAACTGGACAACGTGCCCGAGCCGCAGCGCCACGAGATCCGCCGCGCCCAGCGCGCCTACGTGGAGGAGTGGGTCGGGGTGCTGTGCCGCCTGCGCCCGGTGCCGGAGGAACGCGCCCGCGCCGCCGTGCACGCCGCCTTCGGCCTGCTCAACTCCACCCCGCACAGCGCCGGGGCCCTGGACCGCGACGCGATGGGCGGCCTGCTGCACACCATGGCCCTGGCCGCCCTGACCGCCGCCTAGCCCACCCGTCACGCCTCGCCGGGGAACGGGACGCGGCGGGCGAGGCGGTCGCGGGTGAACCGGACCTGCCACACGAACAGGCCCACGTCCCGCTGCCCCGCCGAGTCGGGCACGGGAGCCTCGGCCACCGTGCGCACCAGGTACGAGGAACGCGGGGCCAGGAACAGGTCGGCGTCCTGGCGCACCAGGTCGGCCGAGCCGGGAAGGCGGCCGATCAGCCGCGTCCGGCCCGGCACGTCGCACACCTCCTCCGGCGCGCCCTCCCGGAAGACGCAGCGTTCGGCGAACTCCGGCGGGACGACCGCGCGTCGCAGGAACGCGTTCGGCGGGAAGTCCAGCAGGACCGGCCGCCGATGCGGGTTGGTCAGCACGTAGTCGACGTGGGCGTAGCCCCGGCCCGCCGGGGGCCGCGCAAGCCCGCCCAGCGGGGCCTGGCCGACGGCGCCGCGCACCGCCGCCATCACGTACCGGTCGCCCTCCGGGGTGGTCACGGT
>DATADI010000393.1:0-11078 GCA_036258615.1 Thermomonospora sp.
CCTGCGCATCCTGCGCGAGGGCCGCCCCGTGCAGCGCCGCCTCACCATCCCAGAGGGGCTGACCGCCAGGCAGATCGCCGCCCTGACCCTGCGCGCCGAGGGGCACGACGGGCCGGTCCTGCTGGTGGGCGAGGAGCCCGAGGAGCCGTACCGCCGCCCGCCGCTGTCGAAGGACCTGCTGCTCGGCCGCACCCCGCCGGAGCGCGTGCGCCTGCGGCCCACGGAGACCTGGGCCGACCAGAACATCGACCTGCGCACCGGCACCACCGCCGTCGGGCTCGACCCGGCCGCCCGCACCGTGACCCTCAGCGACGGCTCCCTGGTCCGGTACGGCCGCCTGCTGCTGGCCACCGGCGGACGCCCCCGCCCGCTGCCGCGCTCCCTGCTGCCCGGCCCCCGGCCCCGGCGGGTGCGCGCGCTGAGGTCCCTGGCGGACGCCCTCCGGCTCCGCGACGACCTGGCCCGGGCGGGCTCGCTGCTGGTCATCGGCGCCGGGCTCATCGGGCTGGAGGTCGCGGCGACCGCCCGCGCCCTGGGCTGCGAGGTCACCGTCCTGGAGGCCGCCGGTGTCCCGCTCAGCCGGGTCGCGCCGCCCTGGCTCGGCGCCCTGTACACCGAACTGCACCGCTCGAACGGCGTGGACCTGCACATGGGCGTGCGCCTGACCCGGGTGCGGGAGGACGGCGACAGCGTCACCGCCACCGCCGACGACGGGCGCTCCTGGTCGGCCGCGCTGGCGGTCGCGGCCGTGGGCATGGTCCCGGAGACCTCCCTGGCCGCCCGGTCCGGCGTCTACGTCTCCACCGCCCCCAACGGCGGCATCGTCGTGGACGAGTTCTGCCGGACCTCCACGCCCGACGTGTTCGCCGCCGGGGACGTCACCGACCAGCCCCACCCGCTGCTCGGCGGCCACTACCGCGTCGAGCACTGGAACAACGCCCAGGACCAGGGCGCCGCCGCCGCCCGCAACATGCTCGGCCGCCGCACGGCGTACGCCCCCGAGCCGTGGTGCTGGTCGGAGCAGTACGGCACCCGGCTCCAGATCTGCGGCTGGCCCGCCGCCGCCGACTCCTACGGCGAACGCCGCCTCACGCTGCGCGGCGACCCGTCCGCCATGGACTTCACGGCGGTGTTCTGGCGGGACGGCCGTGTGGTGGGCGGAGTGAGCGCCGGACGCCCCGCCGAGTTCCGCGCGCTGCGCCGCATCCTGGCCACCGACCCGTACCCCGACTTCGACGCGCTCGCCGACCCGGACACCGACCTGGCCTCGCTGACACCACCGGTGGCCTCGCGCTGAAAGCGCCCGGGGCGCGATAAATGAATGGCCCGGGCGCGAAGCTGGCCCCTATTCTTCCGGTACAACGGCACGGGCCCGCAAGGGCCCGGCTCGGGGTGGCGCCGACGCGGGAGAGTCGGGCTTGGCTGTAACCCAGGTGCCTCGTGCTGAGTGGGTTCGAATCCCACCCGCCCCACCACACCGTAGAGTGTCGCCCGTGAAAGACCGGGAACTGAAACTCAATTCGCTGTCGCGGTACTCCAAGGCGTCACCGCTGTTCATCCTCGAAGAGCACGGCCATTGCGAGGTGCCCGCCGGGTGCGGCGGTGTGGTGCTGCGCTGGAGGAACCCCAGGGACGGCGTCCCGGTCACGATGTGGCTGTACAGCGGCGGTCCCTGCGACACCTACCTGGACGGCGAGCCGCTGTCGTCGGGCCGCCCCCTGGTGCCGTACGGCGAGCACGTCCTGGCGTTCGCGGTCTCCGAAATCGACCCCGCCCACATGGTGCTGATGTTCGCCGGAGTGCACCGCGGAAGCGACGACGAACACGGGGTCACCACCACGCCACCCGAACCCGGCGGTGTTTCGGTGCTCAGCGCTCCCGACGGCACCTGGAGATACACCCTCACCGAACCCGGCGACGACACCTGGGCACTCCCCGGATTCGACGACACCGACTGGCCCTCCATGGTCCCACTGGAAGAACGGCCCCCGGTCGAAGAAGGGAAATGGGACCCGCACGCCTACCGCATCCGGCAACTCACCGAACGCGGCGCGAGCGGGCTCGGCGTGCAGGGCGACGGCGACCGGGTCTGGATCCGCAAGGAGTTCACGGTGCCCCGGCCGGGCGGGGAGGGATGAGACCCATGCGACCACCGCTCGTGCTCGTCCCGCAGTTCTTCGGTTCCCTGGTCTTCGACCGCCGGACGTCGCGGTACCTGCCGTTCGACGCCGAGACGACCCGCCTGCTCACCCGCCTCCTCGACGTGCCCGTGGAGGCCGTCCTCGCCGAGACCCCCGACCCCGCCACGCGCGACCGGATCGGGCGGTTCTACGAGCACTTCTATGAGCTGGGCTTCTTCACCATGGACGGCCGTCTCGCCGCGACCGCCCTGGACGTCGAGGTCCCCGACGACCACCTCACCGGCCCCCTCGCCGTCCACCTGGAGGTCGTCTCGGCGTGCAACCTGACCTGCACGCACTGCTTCGCCGGTGACCTGCCCCGCCGGGAGAAGCGGCTGACCCTCGACGAGATCGACCGGCTGTTCGGGGAGATGGCCGCGCTCGGCGCGTTCCGGCTGGGGCTGACCGGGGGAGAGCCGCTGCTCCGCAAGGACCTCTTCCAGATCATCGACCTGGCCCTGAAGCACGGCCTGGCCCCCTGCGTCACCACCAACGGCCTGCTCATCACCGAAGAGATCGCCCGCGAGTTCGGCAAACGCGAGCTGGTGTGGCTGAACGTCAGCCTGGAGGGCGCGACCGCCGAGACCAACGACCGCGTACGCGGGGAGGGCACCTTCGCCAAGGTCCTCGACCGGCTCGCCGTGCTGCGCCGCCACACCCGGTTCACCCTGGCGTTCACCATCATGAGCAGCAACGTCCAGGAGATCGAGGCGTGCGCCGCGCTGGCCCACGAGGTCGGTGCCGACACCGCCGTGTTCCGGCCGCTGTACCCGGTCGGCGTCGCACGGCACAACCTGGAGCTGATGCCGACGTTCGCCGAGTACAACGCCGCGCTGAACACGCTGGCGCGGATGGACGGCGAGGAGCTGGAGCTACGGCACATCGACCCGTTCAGCCCCCACGCCCGGCGGGAGACCCAGTCGGTGATCCACCAGAACTACGGCTGCGGCGCGGGCAACCTCGTGTGCTCCGTCTCGGTGTCCGGTGACGTCAACCCGTGCAGCTTCCTCGGGCCGGAGTTCGTGGCGGCCAACGTGCGGGAGCGGTCGCTGGCGGAGATCTGGCACCACAGCACCGGGTTCCGGGCGATCCGCGCGCTGCCCGGGTCCGAGCCGTCCAGCGAACGCGGCCACACCGCCACGTTCGCCGGAGGCTGCCGCGCCCGCGCCCTGGTGCTCAACGGCTCGGTCAACGCACCCGACCCCTGGATCGACGGACAGGTGGCGATGGAACGACGCACTCCCGAGGCCGTCCACAACCCGCTGGTCATCCTCGACGTGACGCCCGGCCGCCGACGGACCTGCGGGTGACGCCATGACGACCTCCCACGCATGGCTGCTCGACGACCACGGCCCCGACGGCGACCCCCGCGCACTGCTCCGCGCCGCGCGGGAACTGGAGGCCGCGGGCGACGACCGGCTCGCCGCGACCGCCTACGACCGGGCCCACGGGCTGGACCCGTCCGACACCGAGGTCGCCGAGGCGCGCGCCGCCCTGCTGGACCGGCTGGCGGTCATCGAGCACGGCCTCCGGTTCCGGTACGTCCCGGCGGGCACCTTCCTGATGGGCTCGGAGACGGGCGACCCCGACGAGTCCCCGGTGCATCCGGTGCGGCTCGGCGGCTACTGGATGGCCGAAACCCCGCTGAGCTGGGCCGCGTACTGCGACCTGATGGGCTGGGAGCCGCCCCCGAACGGCCGCCCCCTGGAGGAGCTGGAGTTCGGGCCGGGCTTCCACCTCCACGAGGAGAACAAGATCCGCCTGCAGTACTGCGAGGACGCCACCGTCCGCGCGGTCGACTGGCACGCCCACGCCGCCGGGCAGAAGTGGGTCCGCAAGGGCCAGGAGCTCGACGCGAGCGAGCTGTTCGGCCACCCGCCCCGCGAGGACCCGGGCCGCCCCTACCGGTACGACACCAAACCGATGGTCGCGGTGTCCTGGCAGGAGGCCGAAGCGCTCTGCGAACGCCTCACCACGGACGCCGTCCGCTACCGGCTCCCCACCGAGGCCGAATGGGAGAAGGCCGCCCGCGGCGGGCTCATCGGCCGCCGCCACCCCTGGGGCGACGAGCCGCCCACCCCGGACCGCTGCGACTTCGGCCGTTTCGACGCGTTCTCCATCCTGCCGATGCGCAGCCTCCCGCCCAACGGCTACGGCCTCTACGCCATGACCGGATCGGTGTGGGAGTGGACCTCCTCCTGGTACGACGCCCACTCCTACCGGGAGGGACCGGCGGCGACCGGCGAGGAACGCGTGCTGCGCGGCGGCTCGTGGGCCGACTGCGCCGAGGTCGTCACCGTGTCGTTCCGGATGTCCCGCGGCTCCAGCCACTGACGCGCCGGGAAGTGGGGCGACCACCTGGCCCCCAACATCGGTGTCCGCCTGTGCCGTGAGGAACCCTAGGCCAGGCAGCGCAGGGCGTCACGGAGCGTGGGCGGCAGCGGATGGCCCTCGGGGAGCCGCGCGGTCGTCGCGGCCACGAAGTCGGCGGTGGACAGCTCCGCGCCGTGCCCGTCGGCGCGGACCCGGAAGCCGCCGTCGGCGCGTTCCACCTCCACCGCCGTGTCGCCCTCGCCGAGCGCGAAGAGCCCGACGCGGGCGCGCCAGTCCGACCGGCCCGGCTCCTCGTCGTCGCCGACCGGCGCCCCGACGTCGTCGGCGTGCGTGGCGAACTCCGAGCAGTAGTGGAAGGTCTGCAACCCCACCGGATACGGACCGGCCATGGTGGAAAGCGTCGCGTCCGCGCCGCGCTCCCGCATCCGCCGCCGGGTGTCGCCGTTCTTGCCCCGCCACTCGGCGAGCACGTCGGCCACCGGCACGTCCCGGCGCGTGGTGACGCACCAGTCGTTGAACGCGCCCAGGTCCGAGACGCCCTCCTTGTCCAGGCGGGCGAACAGGCCCTGGAGGTCGTCGTCCAGGCACGCCTGGTTGTACAGCTCCTCCCCGGCCAGGTGCGCCAGCACGTCGCGGACCGACCAGCCCGCGCACCGCGACGGCCGGTCCCACTGGTCGCCGGTCAGGCCGCCGAAGAAGGCGTCCAGCCGGGCGGCCTCGGCGTCGAGGATGTCGAACGGATTGAGGTCTTCCAGCGGTGTGACGTCCATGACCTCAATCTACGAAACCCGTGGGAGGGCCCTCAGAGCTGCCCTTCGGGCTTGGCCGGAATGGTCGCCCTGATGGAGTCGCCCAGCTCGATCAGCACGTCGCCCGCGGGCTCGTACTTGGCCGGGACCGTCACCTCCACGTACGCCTGCCGCCCCACGGCCGTGTACGTCACCGGCCGGCCCGGCGGCTGCGGGAACCAGTGCACCCCGTTGATGGTGACGAGCTGGGAGTCCATCCGCATCGTGGGAGGCCGGGACACGCCGCAGCGCAACGCGATCGCCGGAGATCCCCACGCCGCGGTCAGCGGCGAGTCGGGGGAGGTGTCGCGCCGCTCCTGCCCGTGCACCCGCTCGGGCAGCCGCAGGCCCTCACACAGCCGCTGCGCGGCGGCGTCCGGGCCCGGCACCGGCACCTTCACCGCGCCCTCGCCGCACCCGGCCAGCAGGACCGCCGACCCGGCCAGCAGCAGCGCCGGTACGCGGACGCGCCGCCGCTCAGATGTGCACGATCGGACAGGTGAGCGTACGGGTGATCCCCTCCACCGTCTGGATCTGCGCGACGACGAGCTTGCCCAGCTCGTCCACATTGCGCGCCTCCGCTCGCACGATGACGTCGTACGGTCCCGTCACGTCCTCCGCCTGGGTCACTCCCGTGATGCCCGAGATCTCGTGAGCGACATCGGCCGCCTTGCCTACCTCGGTCTGGATGAGGATGTAGGCCTGCACCATCACGTCCTCCCCGGGCGGAGAAAAAGCCGTCGGACGGCAACCGTATCGTGTAATCCGCGAGGGCGGGGGAGCCGCCCCCCGGAAAACCTACGGCCTCGAGCGACGGGTGGACAGGTGCCGACGATCACCATCGGGGAGCTGGGCGAGTTCGCGCTCATCGAGCGGCTGACCGCCCGGCTGCCCCAGGGACCGGCGGTCGCGCTGGGCCCCGGCGACGACGCCGCCGTGGTCGCCGCGCCCGACGGCCGGGTGGTCGCCACCTCCGACCTGCTCGTCGAGGGCCGCCACTTCCGGCGCGACTGGTCCGGCCCGTACGACATCGGGCGCAAGGCCGCCGCGCAGAACCTCGCCGACGTCGCCGCGATGGGCGCCCGGCCCACCGCGCTGCTGCTGGGCCTGGCCGTCCCCCCGGACACCGAGGTGGAGTGGGCGCTGCGGCTGGCCGACGGGCTGCGGGAGGAGTGCGCGCCGCTCGGGGCGTCGGTGGCGGGCGGCGACGTGGTCCGGGCCCCGCAGGTCATGCTGGCGATCACCGCCCTCGGCGACCTGGGCGGCGCGCCGCCGCTGACCCGCTCCGGCGCCCGTCCTGGTGACGTGGTCGCGGTGCGCGGACGCCTCGGGTTCGCCTCGGCCGGGCTCGGCCTGCTGACCGAGGGCGCCGACGGCCCCGCCGAGCTGCTGGACGCCCACCGCCGCCCCCGCCCGCCGTACGAGGCCGGGCCGGAGGCGCGGCGGCTCGGAGCGACCGCGCTGGTGGACGTCAGCGACGGGCTGGTGCAGGACCTCGGTCACGTGGCGGCGGCCTCCGGGGTACGCGTGGAGCTGGACAGTGCTTCGCTGCCCGTCCCCGAGGCGCTCGGCCCGGAGGGGCTGCGGCACGTGTTGACCGGCGGCGACGACCACGCCTTCGCCGGGACGTTCCCGGCGGGCACCGCACTGCCCCCGACCTGGACGGTCATCGGCCGCGTCACCGCCGGCGGGCCCGCCGGGGTGGTCGTCGACGGACGTCCTCTGACGTCCGGTGGATGGGATCACTTCCGTACCTGAACATCACCCGACGGCTTTAACGCTCCTGTGGGCGGGCTTGGTCGGCCTTTGATATACCTTCCTCTGACCGAAGAGGACGGAATGGGACGACACACCAAGCCACCCGAGGGCGACGGCGCCCCCGACGCAGGGCTCCGGCCGGAACGTCCGGGACGCAGCCTGGCCAAGATGCTCGTCTCGCTGCCGCTGCTGCCGATGGTGGCGCTGGTGGTCGCCATCGGGGTGGTGTCCTACGCGTGGGGGACCTCGCAGATCTCCCTCAACTTCACCGGCGGCCCCCCGCAGCGGCAGCAGCCCCAGGCCGACGCCCAGGACAACGTCGTGCCCCCCGGCGGCCAGGCGGCGCGCAAGAAGCGCGGCGTCCTGATCGCCTTCCGCGCCACCCGGCGGCTCCCGGACGGCTTCGCGGGCACCGTCACCGTCACCAACCGCTCGGGACGGCCGGTCTCCGGCTGGCTGCTGGGCTTCCGGTTCCCCGGCGCGCGGGTGCTCACCCTGCAGAACGCCACGGTGGTCAAGACCGGCCGCGTGACCTGGGTGCGCAACCTTCCCGAGACCCCCGTGCTGGCCCCCGGCCGTTCGGTCCGGATCACCTTCACCGCCAGCGGCACCGCCTCCAGGCCCTCGGCCTGCAAGTTCAACAAGGCCGACTGCACCCTGGTGTGATCGCCGGGCGCGGTTAGGGTGGCCGCATGACGCACACCCCCACCGCTCCCGCCCGCGTGCTCACCGTCGCCGGATCCGACTCCGGGGGAGGCGCCGGCATCCAGGCGGACCTCAAGACGATGCTGGCGCTCGGCGTGCACGGCATGAGCGTCATCGCCGCCGTCACCGCGCAGAACTCCCTCGGCGTGCAGGGCTACTGGGAACTGCCGCCGGAGGCCGTCCGCGCCCAGCTCGACTCGGTGCTGTCCGACATCGGCGTCCAGGCGGTCAAGACCGGCATGCTGGCCTCGGCGGTGCTGGTCGAGACGGTCGCCGAGGTCCTCGCCGGGCTGGCGGTGCCCGTCGTGGTCGACCCGGTCGGGGTCTCCAAGCACGGCGACGCCCTGCTGGCCCCCGACGCGGTGCACGCCGTGCGCACCGCCCTGCTGCCCGCCGCGACCGTGGCCACCCCCAACCTGTGGGAGGTCGAGCAGCTCACCGGGGTCAAGGTGGTGGACGAGTCCGGGATGCGCGAGGCCGCCGAGGCGGTCAAGGCGCTGGGGCCCGGGTGGGCGCTGATCAAGGGCGGGCACCTGCCCGGGGAGCCCGCCGACCTGCTGTTCGACGGCGAACGCGAGTACCGGTTCACCGCGCCCCGGCACGACAACCGGCACACCCACGGCACCGGCTGCACGCTCGCGTCGGCCATCGCCTCCCACCTGGCGCTGGGCGAGGACGTGCCGGAGGCGGTCCGGCTGGCCAAGGAGTACGTCACCGGGGCCATCGCCGCCGGGTTCCCCCTGGGGGCGGGCATCGGCCCGGTGGATCACGGCTGGCGGTCCCGGACCCGCGAAACCCCAGCTCAAACCCGGCAAAGGTAAAGAATCCGGGCATCACTTGCCTATTACGGTAAAGCCGGAACATCCTGCAGGTGTGGCCTGAATCTCGTCGGGCCCCTGGAGGTTCAAAGATCATGGCGATCGAAGCGCCATACCGGCATCTCGAGGAACTGGCCGGCCGGCTGAGCGGCACGGGCCTGTACGCCCGCCTGGACGAGCCGATCGGCAAGCCACCGACCCTGCACGTGCTCAACCCCGACGTGCCCGCCGCGGAGGAGCACGTGATCGTCGAGGGCGCCGGCGGCGACCCGTGGTTCTGGTGGGCCTGGGCCGAGCGCATCGCCCCGGCCGCCGACCTCGACACCGCCGTGTCCGGAATCCGCCGCGTCCTCGGCGCGGCCGTCTGACCATCCCCTGGGGGGAGTCCCTCCCCGTCCCCCCGTCGATGCCCCGGCCGGTTTCCCCATCTTCCCCTTGCCCGGCCGGGGCATCGCCCTTCGCGGAGCCCTATTCGATCCCCACGAGCAGCGGATAGCGCTGCTGGCCGCCCTCGTAGGTCACCGCCTCGACGTCCGGCCTGGCCCGCCGCAGGTGCTCGGCCAGCGCCCCGGCCAGCCCGGCCGGGGCGGTCGCGCCGGGGATCAGCGTCACCAGCTCGCCGCCGCCCGACAGCATGCGGTCCAGCACCTCGCGGGCCACGCCGGCCAGGTCGTCGCCGATCACGGCGACGTCCCCCTCGATCAGCCCGAGCACGTCACCGGCCCGGCAGATGCCCACGCTGGTGAAGCCCTCCCCGTCGGCGATCTGCAGGTGCCCGAACCGGGTGGCCCCGGCGGCCCGGGTCATCGCGATCACGTCGTCGTCGAACCGGCGCACCGGGTCGTGCACCGCCAGCGCCGCCAGGCCCTGCACCGACGCCCGGGTCGGCACCACCGCGATCCGCACCCCGCTGTCGCGGGCGCGCTCGGCCGCCGCCTCGGCCAGCGCGAGCACCTCGGGCTCGTTCGGCAGCACCGCCACCTCGTCGCCCGCCGCCAGGATCGCCTCCACCAGCACCGCGATCGGCGGCACCCGGCCGGGCTCGCGCCGCACCACGCGCGCCCCGGCCTCCTCGAACAGCGCGGCGAGCCCGTCGGCGGCGGTCACCGCCACCACCCCGCGCCCGGTGCACGGCGCCTGCGGGCCTCCCGCCGCGTGCAGGTACGTCACCCGGATCCGGTGCGCCCGCCCCGCCGCCAGGCCCGCCTCGATCGCGGCGCCCGCGTCGTCGGTGTGCACGTGGACGTTCCACAGCCCGTCGCCGCCGACCACCACCAGCGAGTCCCCGAGCCGGTCCAGGGCGCCGCGCAGCGCCGGGACGGCCTCGTCGGGCGCGTTCAGCAGGTACATCACCTCGTACCCCGGGCCGGTGGCCGGCGGCTCCTCGCGGACCACGGGACGGCCACGCGGCGCGGGCACCTCGTACCGTTCGGGGAACTCCTCGGTGACGACCGCGGCGAGCGTGTCGAGCACCACGCACAGCCCGGCCGCGCCCGCGTCCACCACGCCGCTGCGGGCCAGCACGTCGAGCTGCCCGGTCGTGGCGCGCAGCGCCCGCCGTGCCCCGGCGGCGGCGGCCCGCGCGACCTCCGGAACCGTGGGTCTTCCGCCCGGCTCCCCGGCCGCGCCCGCCGCCGCGTCCAGCACGCTGAGGATGGTGCCCTCCACAGGACGTTCCACGGCGGTGCGGGCCAGCACGGAGGCGTACCCGAGCGCCTCCGCCAGCACGATCCCGGACACCTCGCCGGGCGCGGACATGTCCACCGGCCCCACGATCTCCGCCATCCCCCGGAGCACCTGGCTGAGGATCACGCCCGAGTTGCCCCGGGCCCCCAGCAGCGCCCCCTCCGCCAGGGCCCGCCAGACCCGCCCGGACCCGGCGTCCGATGGCAGCGCCTCCACCGCCTCGGCCGCCGCCAGCACGGTCAGGTGCAGGTTGGTGCCGGTGTCGCCGTCGGGCACCGGGAAGACGTTCAGCGCGTCGATCTCCGCGCGGGTACGGCCGAGCGCCTCCGCGGCGAGCCCGCACCACCGCCGTACCGCCGTCGCGTCCAGGACCTCGCCCACACACCCTCCCGTCGCCTGAGAGTACTGTCCGCCCACGGCCCGGGGCCCGTCACGCCGGGGCGGGCATGCCCGCGAGGGGGACGCTGATTCGCGCTCCCGAGCGCGGGTCGGCTACCCTGGCTGAGCACGCCCGGCAGGGGCGTCATCGGCGAGCGCCCGATCCGGGGCCGCCCACAGAGCATCGACACCCACTTGGAGTTTCCCGTGGCTTCCGTTTGCGACGTCTGCGGCAAGGGACCCGGTTTCGGCATGCGCGTCTCCCACTCGCACCGCCGCACCCCGCGCCGCTGGAACCCCAACATCCAGCGCGTCCGCGCCGTGGTCAACGGGACGACCAAGCGCATCAACGCCTGCACCTCGTGCATCAAGGCGGGCAAGGTCTCCCGCCCCACCGTCTGAGGTCCACCGCGCCGACACCGCGGCCGCCC
>DATADI010000394.1:0-5595 GCA_036258615.1 Thermomonospora sp.
CCGACCACACCCGGCTGCGCCGCGTCGTCGCGGCGGCCTTCAGCCCGCGCCGGGCGGACCTGCTGCGGGCGGACGTGCGGCGGGTCACCGACGCGCTGATCGCCGGCATCCTGCCCCGGGGCCGGGCCGACCTCATCGGCGACTTCGCCTACCCGCTCGCCACGACCGTCCTGTGCCAGGTCCTCGGAGTGCCGACCACCGACCTGGGGGTCTTCCGCCAGTGGACGTCCAACGCCGTGACCGGCCCGGACGGCGACCGCGGGGTGACCGGGGAGCGGGAGCCGGGGCGTTACCTGCGCGCGCTGGTGGCCGCCAGGCGCCGGGAGCCGGGCGACGACGTGCTCAGCGCGCTGATCGAGGCGGGTGACCGGGAGCTGCTCAGCGAGAGCGAGCTGCTGTCGATGTGCTTCCTCCTGCTGGTCGCCGGGCACGAGAACTCCGTCGGGCTCATCGGCAACGGCATCACCACCCTGCTGCGCCACCCCGACCAGCTGGCCCTCCTGCGCGCCCGGCCCGACCTGCTCGACTCGGCGGTGGAGGAGGTCCTCCGCTACGACGGCCCGATGGACATCGCGGCGTGGCGGTACGCCACCGAGCCGGTGGAGCTGGGCGGGGTGCGGATCCCCGCCGGGCATCCCGTGCTGGTCTGCGTCGCCGGGGCCAACCACGACCCCGCCCGGTTCACCGACGCCGACCGGTTCGACATCACCCGTGAGGACAACCCCCACCTCGGCTTCGGGCACGGCATCCACCACTGTCTGGGCGCGCCGCTGGCCCGGGTGGAGGTCCGGGTCGCCCTGGAGGCCCTGGTGCACCGGCTGCCCGGCCTGGCGCTGGCCAGGCCGCTGGAGGAGATCCCCCGCCAGCCCAGCCTGTTCATCCGCGGCCTGTACGAGCTTCCGGTCACCTTCACCCCGGCGCCCTCACCAGGCGGGCCGGGGTAGCGCCCGCCGGGTGAGGTCCCCGGCCTCGTCCCGGAGGTACGCGCGCAGCTCCGCCGCCCGGGGGTCGTCCACGTGCTCGTACAGCGACAGCGCCGCCCGCCACGCCTCGCGCGCGTCGTCCCGGCGGCCGAGCAGGGACAGGATGTAGCCCCGGCGGTACATGCCGTCCGCCTCGCCCCACCACGAGCCCGCGAGCCGGCGGGCGCCCAGCGAGAGGTCGAGGTGGTGGAGCGCCTGCTCGCAGTCGCCCTGGGCGAGGTGGACGTCGGCCATCTTCGCCAGCGTCAGCCCCCGGCCGTCATGGTTGCCGATCTTCTCGAAGATCCGCAGGGACGACTCCAGCGCCCGCAGCGCCGCGCGCTGCCTGCCGCGCCCGTGGTTCACGTCGGCGAGGGTGAACAGCGCCGACGCCTGGCCGTGCAGGTCCTCGACCTCCCGGAACAGGGTCAGCGCCTCCCGCGCGTACCGTTCGGCGCGTTCGTAGCGTCCCTGGTCGACGGCCAGGAAACCGGACCCGGCCAGCGCCCAGGCCAGGCCGTGGCGGTCGGCCACCTCCCGCCGGACGGCGACCGCGTTCTCGAAGTGCCGCGTCGAGCGGTGGTACTGCTTCAGCCACCGGTACACCTCGGCGAGGAAGGTCTCCACCCATCCTTCGGCGAACCGGTCGCCGAGCCTGCGGGTGGCCTCCAGCGCCGTGTGCTGCAGCGTCAGCCAGAGCCGCCCGGGGGTCCGCAGCAGGCGGAAGTAGTCCCACAGCGCCACCGCCACGCGCCACGCGGTGTCGTACAGCTCGTAGCGCATGGCCAGGTCGATGACCGCCGGGAAGTTCTGCGCCTCCGCGTCGAACCAGGCCAGCGCGCTCCGGTCGCCCCGGAACCGGAGGGGGCGGACGTCCGGCGGCACCGGCGGCAGCTCCAGCGGGCGGGTCCGGAACGGGGCGAGCGCGCTGCCGCCCGCCGCCGCGGTGTGCAGGTACCACTGGGTCAGCCGGACGACCGCGCGCCGCCGTTCGCCGGCGTCCTCCTCCGACTCCACCCGCTCGGTGGCGTAGCAGCGGAGCAGGTCGTGGAACTGGTAGCGCCCGGCGGAGGCCCCGTTGACCAGGTGCGCCCCGGCCAGGTTCTCCAGGGTGCGGCGGACCCGGACCGGCGGTTCCCCGGCGAGGGCGGCGGCGGCCTCGGCGCTGACCCGCGGGCCGCCGTGCAGCCCGAGCAGCCGGAACAGCCGCGACTCCGGTGCGCCGAGACCGTGGTACGACCACGCGAACACGGTCCGCACCGCCACCGAGTCGTCGGTGGCCAGCCCGTCGAGCCGCTGGCCCTCGACGCTCAGCTCCTCGACCAGCTCCCGGATGGGCCGGGACGGGTGGCTCGCGATGCGTTCGGCGGCGATGCGCAGCGCCAGCGGCAGGTGGCCGCAGATGTCGGCCAGCGCGGCGAGGGGCTCGGGCTCGGCGTCGGCGCGGGCGTCGCCGATCGCGGCGCGCAGCAGGGCGATGGACTCCGCACCGGTCAGCGGCCCGAGCACCAGCTGCTCGGCCCCCGACCGCATCGCCAGGCCGCGCAGCCGGCGGCGGCTGGTGACGATGACCGCGCAGGTGGGGGAGCCGGGCAGCAGCGGCTCGACCTGCTGGGAGTCGGAGGCGTTGTCCAGCGTGACCAGGATCCGCCGGGAGGCCAGCAGCGAGCGGTAGACCTTCGCCCGGGACTCCACGCCGGGCGGGATCGCGTTCGCCGGGACGCCCAGCGCGACCAGGAACTCCTCCAGCACGTCGGTGGGCCGGGCCAGCCCGCCGTCCGCCGAGTAGCCCCGCAGGTCGGCGAACAGCTGGCCGTCGGCGTAGACGCGCGGCCCGGTCGCCGAGAGCCGGTGGGAGGCGCGCAGCGCGACGGCCGTCTTGCCGACGCCGGGCGGCCCGACGATGGTGACGATCGCCGGGGTTCCGGCCGGGCGCCGCTCGGTCAGCGCGGTGACGACCCGGGCCAGGACCTTCTCCCGCCCGACGAAGCTGCCCGGGGCGGCGGGCAGGTGGGCGGGGCGCAGCCCGGTGACGCCGGCCAGCGCGATCAGGCTTCCCTTGGCCTCGAGAACGTCGTCACAGCGCCGGATCAGCTCCGCCGAAGGTGTTTTTCCATGCCTTATCTTGCTGAGCCAGCTCGGGTGGTAACCGGTCAGTTCCGCCAGCCGGCGCCAGGACAGGCCACGCTCGCCCAGAAGGCGCTGGAGCTCCTCGGCGAATGGCGAACCCGCTGCCCGGCCCGTCGCGTCCATCGTTTCTCCCATGTCGCCATCGGAGCCCAGCGGACAGAGGGAGACTAACCAAGACCTCCCACACGAGTAAAGCGCACCAGTTTAGTGCGGTGTGGCCGCCGACCCGCCGGGCCGCCGCCCGTCCCGGCCCACCGGGCGGGCGCGCCCCACGCCGCCGGGGGCGCGGCGGTAAACAATTGCGCTAACCGGGTGGACGACCTTGGGTCAACGTCCTGACCAGAGCGGGTCAGCGGCTTCGTGAGCCGGGCGGTGCCCGACTAGCCTGGGCACGGATCAATGCAGTTCGTGGTTTCCCGCGCCCCGTCGAGCCCATCCTTTTCCCGCCTCCTCCCTATGAGCTCGCGATGCACCTGACCCCGCCGAAATCCGACACCGCATGTCCGGACGACGCGATCCCGATGGTGGGACGCGGTCACGAGCTGGGCGCGCTGCGCACGCTGACCGAACGCGCCAGGAACGGGCACGGCGGCGCCCTGGCCGTCACCGGGGAGACGGGGGCCGGGAAGACGCGCCTGCTCACCGAGGCCACGCGGCTGGCCGGGCCCGATCACCTGGTGCTGCGGGGCGCGGGCGTCCCGGCGGAGTCGTCCATGCCGTACGCCGGGCTGCACCAGCTGCTGCAGCCGCTGCTGGAGGACCTGGCGGCCCTGCCGAAGCCGCAGGCGGACGCGGTGCGCGGGGCGTTCGGGCAGTCGGCCCCCGGCGACGCCCCGCTGCTGGTGGCGCTGGCGACCCTCACGCTGCTGAGCGCGGAGGCCGCGCGCGGCCCCGTCCTGGTGCTCGTCGACGACGCCCAGCATCTCGACCCGGAGACCAGGGACGCGCTCGTGTTCGTGGCTCGGCGGCTGTCCGGCGTGCCCGCCGTGATGCTGATCGCGGCCCGTGACTTCGGGTCCGGCCTTCCCGGGCTGCGGCTCGGGCCGCTCGGCCCCGCCGACACCCGCCTGCTGGCCGAACGGGCGCTGGGCACCGCTCCCCGGCAGGTCGTCGAGCGCCTCGCGGAGACGTCCGGGGGCCTGCCGCTGGCCGTCCTGGAGCTGGCGGGGGCGCTTCCCGACGGTGTGCGCTGCGGCGGCGACCCGTTCCCCGAGCACCCGCCCTGTGGTGAACGGCTGCTTCACGCGTTCGGGGCACAGGTCGCGTGTCTCCCGGCGGCCACGCGGCGTCTGCTGCTGGTCGCGGCGGCCGACGACCGCGGCGAGGCGCGCACGACGCTCGCCGCGGCCGAACGGCTGGGCGTCGACCCGGCGGCCCTGGCCCCGGCCGAGCACGCCGGGCTGGTCTCGGCGGTGGACGGCGAACTCAGGTTCCGGTACGGCTTCCTCCGGTCGGTCGTCTACACCGCCGCGTCCCTCCGCGACCGCCAGGCCGCGCACCGGGCGCTCGCGGACGTGCTGGCCGACACGCCGTACCGGCAGGCCCTGCACCTGGCGGCGGCCACCCACGTGCCCGACGAGGAGGTGGCGCGGCGGATCGGGGAGTCGGCCGCGCAGGCCCGGCGGTCGGGGGGCCTGGAGTCGGCCGCCAACGCGCTCGAACGCGCCGCCGCGCTGACCCGCGACCCGCTCACCCGCGCGCGGTTCCTCCTGGAGGCGGCGAGCTGCGCCTGGCAGGCCGGCCGGCCGCTGCGCGCGCGGGAACTCCAGCGGCGGATCCCCCAGGCGTCGGAGGTCGCCCGCGACCCCGGTCTCCCGGCGTCCCTGGCCCTGCTGCGCGGAGCGGTCTCGCTCACCGGCGCGGCGGCGGACTCGGCCATGCCCGCCCTGCTGGACGGCGCGTCCCGCGCGGCGGCGAGCGATCCCGAACTGGCGGGGCACCTGCTCATCCTGGGCGCCCGGGTGCAGCTGTCGCGGGGCGACCGAACGCGCGTCGCCGACCTCGGCCGCCGCCTCACCGGCCTGCCGCTGCCGCCCCGCCACCCGGTCGTGGTCGTCGGCACCGCCCTGACCCGGGTCGGGAGCAAGGACCTGCGGCGGCTCGCCGGGCTCGACCAGGCGGTCACCGCGCTGCTCGGCTCGTTCGCGCACCGCGGCCCCGCCCTGTGGCCCGCGCTCGTCCCGCCGTACCTGCCGATGCTCGGCGGGACCGCCCACGAGGCGTTCGCCCGGACGGTCGACGACCTGCGCGCCCAGGGGGCGACGGGCGCGCTGCCGCTGGTCTCGCTCCCGCTGGTGGAGTTCGAGCGGACGCGGGGACGCTGGGAAGCCGCCACGGCGCTGGCGCACGAGATGGTCGCCCTCGCCCTGCGGGTCGGGCAGCGCGGAGCCGCCGCCCGCCTGCGCGTGGTGCTCGCGCTGCTCGCCGCCGCGCGCGGTGACGTCGCCGGGTGCCGTGACCTCGTCGACCGCGCGCTCAGGACCACCGTTCCCGACGGCGACAC
>DATADI010000395.1:0-13999 GCA_036258615.1 Thermomonospora sp.
CCGCCGGACCGGCCGGCGCGGCGGCAGGCGCCGCTGACCTCCGCTACGGCAGCGGCGGCAGCTCGCCGGTCCGCTCGTAGTCGCCCAGCATCCCGATCCGCCGGGTGTGCCGCTCCTCCCCGGAGTACGGGGTGGTGAGGAACAGCTCGACGAAGCGGGTCGCGACGTCCTTGTCGTGCTGCCGCGCCCCGATGCTGATCACGTTGGCGTCGTTGTGCTCCCGCGCCAGCACCGCGATGTCGTCGCTCCACACCAGGGCCGCCCGGATGCCCGCCACCTTGTTGGCGGCGATGGCCTCGCCGTTGCCCGAACCGCCGAGCACGATCCCGAACGTCCCCGGCTCGGCGGCCGTCCGCTCGGCCGCCCGCAGCACGAACGGCGGGTAGTCGTCCACGGCGTCGTAGACCTCCGGCCCGCAGTCCACCGGCTCGTGCCCGTTGGCGGACAGCCAGCCGATGAGGTGCTGCTTCAACTCGAAGCCGGCGTGGTCGGATCCCAGAAAGACGCGCATGCCCCGAAGTCTCTCAGGTCCCCACTGCCACCCGGCCCCGACCCCCGCCCTCAGTCGTCCGTCTTCGCCGGGGACGGGTCCGCCTCGGGGGAACCGGTGGGCACCGCCTCCTCGCCCGGATCGTCCGCAGTGCTCTCCTCGGCGGGCTCCTCGTCGGCGGCGGGTTCGGGAGCCTCCGCGGGCGGCACGTCGAGGGGTTGGGCGGCGGCGATGCCCGTGGGGTGGGGCTGGTGGAGGACCGGCGGGGCGTACCCGGCCGGGGGCGTCGGAGGGAACGGGAACCCCCCGGTGGGGACCGCGCCGGGAGACGGGGGCGGCGGGGCCCAGGGCTGGGCGCCCGGGGGCGGCGGCGGAGGCGGCTGGTGGCCCTGGACGACGTAGGGCCGGGTGGCCGGATGCCCCGGAGGGACGGGAGCGGCGCCCTCGCGGGGACGGGAGGCGTGGAAGGCCAGGAGCACGGCCAGACCCGGAAGCCACCCGTACACCAGGCCGAACATGGCCCCGTTCATCACGTTGACCGCGACGACGGGGCCGAACTCGTGGACGGGCGGGTAGGAGGTGGTGTTGTACAGCAGCCCCCGCAGCAGCCCGGCGAGGCCGGCGGCCAGGGTGACCGACCACCAGCCCAGGACGAAGGCGCCGAACCCCCGGTCCGGGTGGAGCGCGCGGCAGCCCGCCAGGACGAGCAGCGTCAGGACGGCGAGGAACACCAGCAGCCCGGCGTCCGCCGCCAGCTGCACGGCGGCGGGCGAGCCGTCGGCGATCCGCCAGGCGGGGAAGCGGAGCCAGGCGAGCAGGTAGAAGAGGACGTCGAGGTCGGTGCCCCAGTCGCTGTCGGCGACCCACCGGTCGAACCACTGGTTGCCGAACAGCAGGGCCATGACGGCGACCGGGCCGGCCGCACCCAGGATGATCGCCAGCACACGCCGCGTCGTCATGGCGGGCAGGCTAGTGGGGATCTGGGCCCCGCGGTAGCCCTAAGCGATCACCGGAATCCGGAACGTCGGGTCGACCTGCGCCTCCAGGTCCTCCCCCACGGCGCGGTTGGCCCAGCTGCGGGCGTTCTTGACGTGGAACTGCACGGCCTGGCTCTGGAACTTCGCCCAGTCCTTGGGGCGCGCGTCCACGGCCTCGCGCATGGCGGTCAGCGCGGCGGTGTTGGCGTCCTCCAGGGGGACCCCCTCGCGGCCCTGCTCCATCGCCCGGACGGCGGCGGACTGGCCCAGCCAGGTCAGCAGGTCGTCGCCGACGTGCTCGCGCAGGTAGGCCACGTCGTCGTCGTTCTGCACCTTGTTGCCCACGACCTTGATCGCGACGTCGTAGTCGGCGGCGTACTCGGTGTACTGCCGGTAGACCCCGACGCCCTTGCGGGTGGGCTCGGCGACCAGGAACATCAGGTCGAACCGGGTGAACAGCCCGGAGGCGAAGGTGTCGGCGCCCGCGGTCATGTCGACCACCACGTACTCGCCGGGCCCGTCCACCAGGTGGTTGAGGTACAGCTCCACCGCCCCGGTCTTGGAGTGGTAGCAGGCCACGCCGAGGTCGTCGTCGTTGAACGGCCCGGTGACCAGCAGCGTGGCGCCGCCGACGGCCTCGCCGAGGGCGTGCACCGGGTCGTCGCCGCCGATCCGCAGCAGCCGGGAGCCCGCGCCGGGCGGGGTGGTCTTGACCATGGCGGCGGCCGAGGAGATCCGCGGGTTGTCCCCGCGCAGGTGGTCCTTGATCTCGGTGAGGTGGTCCCCCATGGCGGGGATCTTGGCGGCGCGGTCCTCGTCGAGGCCGAGCGCCACCCCGAGGTGCTGGTTGATGTCGGCGTCGATGGCCACCACCGGCAGGCCCTGGGCGGCCAGGTGCCGGATGAACAGCGACGAGAGGGTGGTCTTTCCGCTGCCGCCCTTGCCGACGAACGCGACCTTCACGACGAACTCCCCGAATCCGGATATGAAAACGGTTGCCAATGTCGGGACATCAGCGTAGCGGAGACCGCGGAAGCGGGAGTGGTTTTCGCCTTGACCGCCTGTCAACGCCGCGCGAAGGACCGCGGGTCGAATCCGTAGGGCAGCTCCAGCCGGTGCGCGGCGAGCAGGTCGGCGTCCGCGAGCAGCTCGGGGGTGGGTCCGTCGGCCGCGATCACCCCGCCGGACAGGATCAGCGACCGGGGGCACAGCTCGGCCGCGTACGGCAGGTCGTGGGTGACCATGAGCAGCGTGACGTCGAGGCCGAGCAGGATCTCCGCCAGTTCGCGGCGGCCCGCCGGGTCGAGGTTGGAGGAGGGCTCGTCCAGGACGAGGATCTCCGGTTCCATCGCCAGCACGGTCGCCACCGCCACGCGCCGTCGCTGCCCGAAGCTGAGGTGCTGCGGGGGCCGCCCGGCCACGTCGAGCATGCCGACCCGCGTCAGGGCGTCCTCGACGCGGCGGTCCAGCTCGTCCCCGGTGACGCCGAGGTTGGCCGGGCCGAACGCCACGTCCTCCCGGACGGTCGGCATGAAGAGCTGGTCGTCGGGGTCCTGGAAGACGATGCCGACCCGGCGCCGGATCTCGCGCAGCACCTTGCGGTCCCTGGGGTCCACGGTGAGGCCGCCGACGCGGACGGCGCCCAGGCCGCCGTGCAGGATGCCGTTCAGGTGCAGCACCAGGGTGGTCTTCCCGGCGCCGTTGGGGCCCAGGAGGGCGACGCGCTCGCCCCTGCCGATCGTCACGTCCACGCCGTACAGGGCCTGCGTGCCGTCGGGATAGGCGTACGCCAGGCCGCTCACCTCAAGAGACGGGGTCACCCGACCATCCAAGCAGCCGACGCGATGACGGCGGCCAGCGCGGGCAGCACGGCGGCGGTGGCCCACTGCACGCGGGTGGCCCCGGCGTCGTGCAGGACGGGCATCCGGCCGTCGTAGCCCCGGCTGAGCATCGCGAGGTAGACCCGCTCGCCCCGTTCGTAGGAGCGCAGGAACAGGGCTCCGGCCGACCGGGCGAGGACGCCGAACGCCCGTACGTCACGCCCGTCGAACCCACGGGACGCGCGCGCCACCTTCATCCGCCGCATCTCCCCCACGATGACGTCGGCGTACCGGAGCATGAACGTCGCGATCTGCACCAGCAGCGGGGGGAGCCGGAGGCGTTCGAGGCCCAGGAGGAGCTGGCGCGGCTCGGTGGTGGCCGCCAAGAGGACGGACGCCGCCGTGCCGAGGCTGGCCTTGGCGAGCACGTTCCACCCCGACCACAGGCCGCTCTCGCTGAGCGCGACCCCGAGCACCTCCACGCGCGGCCCCCGCGCCACGAACGGCAGCAGCAGCGCGAACGCCACGAACGGGACCTCGACGGCCATCCGCCTCAGCAGGAACCCGGCGGGGACGCGGGCGACGACGGCGACCCCGGCCAAAGCCAGGGCGAACGCACCGAAGGCCCAGATCTGCTCCCGGGGCGTGCTGACGACGGCGAGCACGAACGCCGCGGTCGCCACCAGCTTGCACTGGGGCGGCAGCCGGTGGACCGGGGTGTCGCCCGGCCGGAACAGCCGATGGCCGGGGCCGGTCATCCCCGGTCGGCCGGGGCGTCGCCACGGCGGCGCACGACCCAGAACAGGCCGCCGCCGACCGCCGCGGTGAGCCCGACGCCGATGACCCCGGCGAGCCCGCCGGACAGCCGCTCGTCGTCCACGCCCTCGACGCCGTAGTCACCGAGCGGGGAGTCCTTGAGCGCGTGCTCCTTCTCCTGCGCGGCGAAGCCCTTGTCCTCGGCGACCTTGGTCAGCCCGTCGGGGTCGCCGCTGGCGTAGAAGCTCACCACGCCCGCCACGACGAGGGACACCAGCAGGAACGCCAGCAGGAAACGCCTGTTGCGGTTCATCGGTCTACGCCTCCGCGGGTCGTGCGCTACGGATCTCGAGCCGGGCGGGCTCGCCCCGCAGGCCGTACACCAGGTCGGGCCGGACGGCGGCCACGGTGCCGACGGTGACCGCCGTGATCACGCCCTCGCCGATGCCGATGAGGACGTGGACGCCCAGCATCGCCCCGGCCACCGCGCCCAGGGACAGATCCGCCGTGCCGCCGATCGCGAACAGCCCGACGAACACCAGCGCCGAGGCGGGCACCGACACCAGCGCCCCCAGGAACGACGCGGCGGTCACCCCCGCGCGCCTGGGAACGTTCCCGGGCAGCACCGCCGTCACGAGCCGGAACACCCCGTAGCCGACCAGCACCCCGGTCAGGGCCATGAGCGTCACGTTGATCCCGTACGCGCTGACGCCGCCGTCGGCGAACAGCATCTGCACCAGCAGCACCACCGAGATGCACAGCACCCCGGCGTACGGCCCGACCAGGATCGCCGCCAGCGCCCCGCCCATCAGGTGCCCGCTGGTGCCCGCCGCCACCGGGAAGTTGATCATCTGCGCGGCGAACACGAACGCCGCGCCCAGCCCCGCCAGCGGGGCGGTCCGGTCGTCCAGCTCCCGGCGGGCGCCCCGCAGGCAGACGGCGATGCCGCCCGCCGCGAGCAGCCCCGCCCCGATCGACACGGGGGCGTCGAAGAATCCGTCCGGAACATGCACGCCGACTCACCGTCCTACCCGTCGCACCGGCCACCGACCAGTGTGAGGGCACTCCCTTGCAGTTGCAATAGTCTCGCAACTACGAGTGACAGGCCGCTCAGTCGACGATCGGGTCGCGGGTCCGGGTGCGCTTCAGCTCGAAGAACCCGTCGACGCTCGCCACCGCGCGCACGCCGTCCCAGAGCTTGACGGCCTCCTCGCCCCGGGGGATCGGGGTGACGACGGGGCCGAAGAAGGCCACGCCCTCGACCTCGATGACCGGGGTGCCGACCTCCTGGCCGACGCGGCCGATGCCGTCGGCGTGCGAGGCGCGCAGGGCCTCGTCGTACTCGTCGGTGTCGGCCGCCGCCGCCAGCGCCGGGTCCAGCCCGGTGGCGGTCAGCGCGGCCTCCAGCATCTCCCGGGTGAACTCCTGGCGCTCGATGTGGCGGCGGGTGCCCAGCTCGGTGTACAGCGGGCCGAGGATCTCCGAGCCGTACTTCTGCTCGGCGGCGATGCAGACCCGCACCGGACCCCAGGCTCCCTCCAGCATCCGGCGGTAGTCCTCGGGGATGTCCTTGTCCTCGTTGAGGACCGCCAGGCTCATCACGTGCCAGCGCGGCTCGATCGGCCGGTGCTCGGCCACCTCGTGGATCCACCGGGAGGTGATCCACGCCCACGGGCACAGCGGGTCGAACCAGAAGTCGACAGGGGTCGGGGCCTGCGCCACCACTACCTCCAGGGGGTTTTCGGGCATACGTCCGCTTCCGACAACCCGGAGGTCC
Source organism: Thermomonospora sp. (assembly GCA_036258615.1). Taxonomy (GTDB): domain Bacteria; phylum Actinomycetota; class Actinomycetes; order Streptosporangiales; family Streptosporangiaceae; genus Thermomonospora. The sequence goes on from DATADI010000395.1 coordinate 5,821, forward strand.
CGGCGGTCATTCCCACGATCTCCGCGCGACACCGTGGACGGCCGGTTGATAGACATGGAACCAGCGGTTACCCGACTTCCGAGGAGTGGATGTGGCAGGCAACCTCACGCGCGACGAGGCGCGGGAACGTGCCCGGCTGCTCGCCGTCGAGTCGTACGCGGTGGACCTGGATCTGACGAGCGGCGACGAGCGGTTCGGATCCACCACCGTGATCCGGTTCGGCTGCGGTGAGCCCGGCGCGTCGACGTTCGTCGACCTGCACGGCGCCGTGGTGCGCGAGGTGGTGCTGAACGGGCACCCCCTGGATCCGGCGTCGTACGACGCGGACAAGGGCCGGATCCCGTTGCCGGAGTTGGCCGCCGACAACGAGCTGAGGGTGGTCGCCGACTGCCGCTACTCCCGGTCGGGCGAGGGCCTGCACCGGTTCGTGGACCCGGTGGACCAGCGGGTGTACCTGTACACCCAGTTCGAGACGGCCGACGCGCACCGGATGTTCACCTGTTTCGACCAGCCGGACCTGAAGGCGACGTTCCAGTTCTCGGTGACCGCGCCGGACGACTGGGAGGTCGTCACCAACGAGGCGGCCGAGTCGGCGGACGGCGGGCGGTGGGTGTTCCCCGCGACCCCGCGGATCTCGACCTACATCACCGCGCTGGTCGCCGGGCCTTACCACGTGGTGCGGGACGAGTACCGCAGGCCGGACGGCTCGGTGATCCCGCTGGGCGTGTTCTGCCGTGCGTCGCTGGCCGAGCACCTGGACGCCGAGGCCATCATCGACGTGTCGCGGCAGGGCTTCGAGTTCTTCGAGCGGGTGTTCGCCCGGCCGTACCCGTTCGCCAAGTACGACCAGCTGTTCGTGCCGGAGTTCAACGCGGGCGCGATGGAGAACGCCGGGTGCGTCACGTTCCTGGAGGACTACGTCTTCCGGTCCCGGGTGACCGACGCGGCCTACGAGCGGCGCGCCGAGACGATCCTGCACGAGATGGCGCACATGTGGTTCGGCGACCTGGTCACCATGCGGTGGTGGGACGACCTGTGGCTGAACGAGTCGTTCGCCACGTACATGAGCGTGCTGTGCCAGGCCGAGGCGACCCGGTGGACGGGCTCGTGGACGACGTTCGCGAACCTGATGAAGGCGTGGGCGTACCGGCAGGACCAGCTTCCCTCCACGCACCCCATCTCCGCCGACATCCCCGACATCCGCGCGGTGGAGGTCAACTTCGACGGCATCACGTACGCCAAGGGCGCCAGTGTGCTCAAGCAGCTCGTGGCCTACGTGGGGCGTGACAACTTCCTGGAGGGGGTGCGCCGTTACTTCGACCGGCACGCGTGGGGCAACACCGTCCTGACGGACCTGCTGGACGCCCTGGAGGAGACCTCCGGACGCGACCTGACGTCCTGGTCGAAGGAGTGGCTGGAGACCGCCGGGGTCAACACGCTGCGGCCGGTGTACGAGACCGACGGCGACGGCACGTTCACCTCGTTCGCGGTGCTCCAGGAGGCCAAGGCCGACTACCCGACGCTGCGGTCGCACCGCGTGGCGATCGGCCTGTACGACCGCACCGGCGAGGGCATCGTGCGCCGCAAGCGGGTCGAGCTGGACGTGGTGGGCGAGCGCACCGAGGTCGCCGAGCTGGTCGGCGAGCGGCGCCCGGACCTGGTGCTGGTCAACGACGACGACCTGACGTACGCCAAGATCCGGCTCGACGAGCACTCGCAGCGGACGCTGGTCGAGGGCATCGGCGAGATCCGGGACGGCCTGCCTCGGGCGCTGTGCTGGTCGGCGGCCTGGGACATGACGCGGGACGCCGAGATGCCCACCCGCGACTACGTGAAGCTGGTGCTGTCGGGCATCCGCGGCGTCACCGACATCTCCGTGGCGCAGACGCTGCTGCGGCAGGCGCGCACGGCCGTGCAGCAGTACGCCGACCCGGCCTGGCGCACCACGGGCCTGCAGGTGATGGCCGACGCCCTGTACGACCTGGCGCAGGAGGCCGAGCCGGGCTCGGACTTCCAGCTGTGCTACGTGCAGGCGTTCGCGGCGGTCGCGACCTCCAACGAGCACCTGGCGTTCGTGCGGGGGCTGCTGGAGGGCACCCGGTCGCTGGAGGGCCTGACGGTCGACACCGAGCTGCGCTGGGGCCTGCTGCGGCGGCTGGTGTCCACGGGCGCGGCGGGCCCGGCGGAGATCGACGCCGAGTACGCGCGGGACGCCACGGCCGCCGGGGAGCGGCACGCGGCGGGCTGCAAGGCGGCGATCCCGACCACCGAGGCCAAGGCCGACGCCTGGGCGCGGATCACCGGCGGCGAGCTGCCGAACGCGGTGTTCCGGGCGACGCTCGGCGGGTTCGTGGAGCCCGAGCAGGTGGACCTGCTGCTGCCGTACGTGGACCGCTACTTCGCCGAGGTGGGCCGGATCTGGACGGAGTGGAGCAGCGACATGGCGCAGACGTTCGCCGAGGTCGCCTACCCGTTCCTGGTGATCGACCCGGCCACGGTGGAGCGGACCGAGGCCTACATCGAGGCCAACGACCCGCCCCCCGCGCTGACCCGGCTGCTGTCGGAGGGCCGCGACGGCGTGGCCCGTGCGCTGCGGGCCCGCGCCCGCGACGCCGCGGCCGGCTGACCGGGGTGGACTCGCCACGGGATCTGCTGAAGGCCCTGGCCCGCCGGTACGCCTTCGGGGACGTGGGCGCGCTGGCGGGCCGGGTGCTGCCGCCCGGCCCGGCGGCGCAGGCGGCGGCGCTGTGCCAGTTCGGGCAGCGGGTGCTGGAACTGGACGCCGAGGACTTCGGGATGCCGGAGACGGCGGGCCCGGTCCCGGCGGACCTGCTGGACCGGGCGCGGGCCAGCCGGATGCCGCAGGCGCCCCGCGAACGGCCGCGGGGCGCGCTGGCGACGCTGCATCCGGCGTACGGGCTGCTGCTGGAGGTCATCGCGGTCCACTGGCGGCGCCGGGAGATGGCCGCGGTGGTGGCGGCGGTGCACATCGTGGCCGAGTACCTGCCGGCGCTGGCCTGGGAGCCGGTGCTGGGCCACGCGATCGACCCGGCGCGGCTGGCCGAGGCCGTCTCCGGGCCGGGCAGCCGGTTCGGGGTCGCGCCCGAGCCGGACGCCCCGCGCGCCTGCGACCACACCCGCCCGGAGCGGTCGGCGTGCGAGCGGGCGCTCCGGGTCGCCGGTGAGCCCGCCCCCGGCTGGCGGGCCTACCTGGACCGGCAGCACAGCCAGGTCGCGCAGGCCCTCGGCGTCTGCGCCGCCGAGTGCCGCACGCCCTGCACGGTGATGACCCGGCTGGACCCCAAGGAACGGGCGGCCCTGACGGCACGGTGCGAACTGGCCGTGGACTTCGCCGACGGTGCCCTGGTCCGCCTCCGCCACGCGGCCCCGGTGGGCCACGGCTTCGGCGTCCCGTCACCGGAGGAGGTCGAACAGGCGTGGGCCCGCTCCCGCACCTCCCTCCGCCGCCGCCCCCTGGGCGAGGCGGCCCTGGCCGGCTCCGACGGCGACCCCTACCCCCTCCAGGGCCTCCCCGCCCTGATCTCGGCCGTCGCGGGCACCCCCATCTCCCCCGCCACCCTCCTCCAGGACGTCACCCACCGCCTCACCACCCTGCTGGAGGGCGCCTGATCAGTCCGCCAGCAGCTCACCGAACGACAGCGTGACCCTGATCGGGTGCTCCAACTCCAGCACGGAACGGTGGACCGTGTGCAGCCGGTATTCGCGGGTCACGGCGTCAAGATGGAACTCCTTGATCTCCGCGATGTCGAACTTGTCGTCCAGGACGACGACCAGGTACGCGGGGATGCCGGCGCTCGCGTACTGACTCTTCTTGTCGACGAGGTCCTCACGCCCGGTGCTGGGAGAGGACACCTCCACCACCATCAGGGCCTCACGGGCCGAGGGTTTGCGGGTCGGATCGTCGATGCACTCGTAGACGACGACGTCCGGGCGGCGGAAGGTGAACTTCGGCACCCGCCACAGCACGACGTCGAGGTCCGTCCCGACCGACAGGCACGGACCGCCCGGGGTACGGCCCGCCTCCAGTCCGCCGGCCAGCCTGCGCGCGATGCGGTTGTGCCTGGGAACGGGTGACTCGCACCTGATGACGTGGCCGTGGACGACCTCGATCATCCGCGCGACGTCCTCGGGCAGCGCGGTGTACTCCTCCTCGGTCATCACCTCGGGAAGGCGTCGAACCACGCTGGCGTGGACATGGCGGCGACCTCACGGCGTCGGGGCTGGCGGACTGAACGATCCTAACGAGGGTGGCCCCTGTCTCAGGGGGATCGAGTCTCGCGGGCGGCCGACGTCCTGACGGGGTCGAGGGCGGGATAGGGGGAGGCGGGGAGGTCCTCCAGGAGGACGGGGCGGCCCTTGGCGTCGGCCAGGGGGACGCGCCAGTTGGGGTACTCGTCGGTGGTGCCGGGCTGGTTCTGGGTGCGGCGCTCGCCCACGACGGCGGCGTGCGCGATGCCCACGAGGCGGGCCGGGGTGCGGGCCAGGTAGGCGTGCAGGGCGGTGACGACCTCGGCGTCGAACTCGGTGGAGCCGCGGGTGAGGGCCTGGGTGATCTCGTCCGGGGGTGTGGTGAGCAGGCCCTCGTCGGCGAGGACGGTCAGCCAGGCCGCCAGCCGCCGGTGGTGGTCGGCGAGTTCGTCGGCGGCGGGGCGGGTGAGCAGGCCCAGGTCGTCCCGCAGGGTGACGTGGTCGCCGTGCAGGAACCCGGCGATCGGCGGCATGTCGTGGGTGCCGACCGTGGCCAGGGACGGCTCGCGCCAGGTGGCGGGGCGGCGCGGGCCGGTCCGGTCGTCCTGCTCGAACCACAGCAGGGACGTGCCGAGGACGTCGCGGGCGGCCAGGTCGCGGCGGACGTCGGGCTCGACGGTGCCGAGGTCCTCGCCGACGACGACCGCGCCGGTCCGGGTCGCCTCCCACACCAGGCACGACAGCATCGCGTCGCGGTCGTACCCGACGTAGGTGCCGTCGGCGGGCGAGCAGCCCTCCGGCACCCACCACAGCCGGGAGACCTGCATCGCGTGGTCGAGCCGCAGCCCGCCGCCGTGGCGCAGCGCGGCGGCGAGCATCGCCCGGTACGGCCCGTACTCGGCCTCGGCGAGCCGTTCGGGATGCCAGGGCGGCTGGCCCCAGTCCTGGCCGCGCTGGTTGAACTCGTCCGGGGGCGCGCCGACGCTCATCCCGGGCGCGAACAGGGGCCGGTGGATCCAGGCGTCCGCGCTGCCCTGGCCCACGCCCACGGCCAGGTCGTGGACGACGCCGATCGGCATCCCGGCGCGCCGGGCCGCCGCCTGCGCCGCCGCGAGCTGCTCGTCCAGCTGCCACTGGAGCCAGGTGTGGAAGCCGACCCGCCCGGCGAGCCGGTCCCGGTCGGCGGCCACGGCCGGGCTCTGCGGGTCCTGGAGGGCGGCGGGCCAGCGCCGCCAGTCGGTGCCGTGCTCCTCGGCGAGCGCGCACCAGGTGGCGAACGCGGTGAGCGCGGGCCCCTCCCGCCGCTTGAACCGCTCGTAGGCGCTCTGGCGGCGTCCGCTGCGGGGCTGCCGGTACAGGATCTCCAGGGCGGCCCGCTTGGCCTCCCAGATCGCGTTCCGGTCGATCGTGTCGAGGGTGTGGACGGCCGCGCGCAGCGGCGCCGCCAGCGACTCGATGCGCTCCCGGTCGGCCGCGTCCAGGTCGGCGTACTCGGGGACGTCCTCCACCCGCAGGTAGAGGGGACCGGCGAACCGGCGGCTCATCGGCGAGTAGGGCGACGGGTTGACCGGCGGGGCGGGCTCGGCCGCGTGCAGCGGGTTCACCAGCACGAACCCCGCACCGAGGTCGCGGGCGCTCCAGGCCGCCAGGTCGGCGAGGTCGTGGAGGTCGCCCATCCCCCAGGAGCCCGTGGAGCGCACCGAGTACAGCTGCGTCATCAGCCCCCACGCACGGGGTGTCCGCTCCAGCCGCGCGGGGGCCAGCAGCAGCGCGGCCGTCTGGACGAGGTGCCCCTGCCTGACCCGGACGCGATGCCAGCCCAGAGGCGTGTTCTCCGGGAGCCGGTAACGTGTCCGCCCCACCGGCTCCGGCTCCACGACACCGCCCTCGGCCAGCTCGACGGCGACCTCGGTGTCGCCGTCCGCGAGCCGGGGGACGGTGAACTCGTCCTCGTGCACCACGACCACCGGAGGCAGCAGGCGGGTCCGCCGGCGCTCCTCCAGCCGGTCCAGCTCGGCGCGCACGGCCGCCGGTGTGGACGCGTCCACGCCGAGCGCCGTCAGGACCGCCACGATGGTGTCGCGCGGAACGGGTGTCTCGTCACCGCGCCAGTCGATGTACCGGGTGCCGACGCGGTGTCCCCGGGCCAGCCTGATCAGTTGCTCGTCCGCCACGCAGACAACCATGCCCCCGATTCACCGCGTGCAACGGCGGGGTTCAGTCGTCCCAGATCGGAGGGCGGCGGGCGGCCCACGGGACGGCCGCCTCCAGCTGCGCCGACAGCGAGATCAGCGTGCCCTCGCCGCCGAGCCGCCCGGCGAGCATGACCCCGATGGGCAGGCCCTCGTCGGTCCAGTGCAGCGGGACGTTCACCGCGGGCTGCCCCGACAGGTTGTAGGCGGCGCAGAACGGGGTGAACCGCTTCTGGCGGGCGAAGTTCTCCTCCGGCTCGGCGTCGTGGAAGTAGCCGATCGGGGCGGGCGGCTGCGCCAGCGTCGGCGACAGGATCGCGTCGAACTCGTTCATCACCGGGAACGCGGCGCGCAGCGCGGCCTGCAGGCGCGCGTGCGCCATGAACAGCTCGGGACCCGTCGTGGCGTGACCGCGCTCGCGCAGCCAGCGGGTCAGCGGCAGGAGACGGTCCTCACGGGACGGGTCGACCGGGGTGAGCGTCGCCATGACGCCCCACAGCAGCTCGAACTCGGGCACCAGCTCCGGGCCGAACAGCGTCGGCAGCTCCACGACCTCGTGCCCCAGCTCCTCCAGCAGCGCCGAGGTCCGCTCGTAGGCGGCGACGCAGTCGGGATGGACCTCCGCGCCGGGCACGGCCGGGTCGATCGTGCGGGCGATGCGCAGCCGCCCCGGCTCGCGGTCGGCGTACCCGGCGAACGTCTCGCCCGGCGGCAGCGGCGGCGCGGCGTACAGGTCGCCCGGCTCGGGCCCGTGCATCACGTCCAGCAGCGCCGCGGCGTCACGGACCGTCCGCGCGATGGGCCCGTTGGTGGACAGGCCGAACAGGTCGGGGACGATCGGGCCGTGCGAGATCCGGCCGCGCGTGGGCTTGATGCCGAACAGGCCGCACACGCTGGACGGGATGCGGATGGAACCGCCGCCGTCACTGCCCTGCGCGAGCGGCGCGAACCCGGCGGCGACCGCCGCGGCGGCCCCGCCGCTGGACCCGCCCGCCGAACGACCCAGGTCCCACGGCGTACGCGTGGGCGGCGACACGGCCGTCTCCGTGTAACACGGCAGGCCGAACTCCGGGGTCGCGGTCTTGCCCAGCAGCACCGTCCCGGCGTCACGCAGCCGGACCACCACGGTGTCGTCGGCGAACCCCGTCAGGTCGCCGAACACCGCCGAGCCCAGCCGCATCGGGACGTCCCGCACCATGTTCAGATCCTTGACCGGGACGGGCACGCCGTGCAGGGGCGGCAGGCCCTCGGCGTCGTCCAGCACGCGGCGCTCGGCCTCCTTGGCCTGCCGTTCGGCCAGTTCGGCGGTGACCGTGACGAACGCGCCGACCCGCCCGTCGAGCCGGTCGATCCGGGCCAGGTAGTGAGCGGTCAGCTCCACGGGGGAAAGCTCACGGGCGCGGATCGCGGCGGCCTGCTCCAGCGCCGACAGGTCATGGATCTGTGTCACAACGGCGAACAGTAGACGGAAGGCCCCAGGGGATCAAAGATGGGTCCGTTGGAGATGTGCGCCGGGGAAGGGAGGTGAACAACAATCTACCCATGGGCGCAAGGTGTCAACCACCCAGATCGGGCGACAAAACTGTCAACGAGGCACCACTAGTCGCCTACCAGCGAGATCACTACTCTGCGCGCAGAGGATCATGCCTCCCGTCCGAAAGGAACACGGAGCGTCACAATGGCGACCATGGAGCGGGGTAACCACGGCAAGGGCCACCCCACCGAGCCCACCTTCGGCGGCTCCGAGCCCCGTGCCCCCGAGGCTTCCGAGGCTTCCG
>DATADI010000396.1:0-9501 GCA_036258615.1 Thermomonospora sp.
GGGGGGCGGGGGCACGGCGCCACCTGGGGCCGTGGCCCCCATCGCGGCCACGGCCGTCATCGCCGGGGCCGACGGCGCCACCGCGGCCCGCCGGGCCGCCGGAGGACGGCGCCGCAGGTACACCGCCCGGCACAGCAGCAGCGCCCCCACGACCAGAGCGATACCCACCACCGCGTCGATGATGTAGTGGTTGGCGGTCGCCACGATCACCAGCACCGTCACCGCCGGGTACAGCACGCCCAGCGCCTTGACCCACCGCTGCGTCCCCAGCCACACCAGCACGAACCCGCACCACAGGGCCCAACCCGCGTGCATGGACGGCATCGCCGCGTACTGGTTGGTCAGCGTCCCGGCGCTCTGCCCGGAGTACAGCCCCCAGGAGCCCAGCGCCTGCACCGGGTCGACGAAGCCCTCCGCCGGCAGGAACCGCGGCGGCGCCAGCGGGTACAGCCAGAAGCCGATCAGCGCCGCGGCGGTGGCCGCCATCAGCGCCGCCCGCAGCCAGCGGTAGTGCTGCGGGCGGAACCGGTACAGCCACACCACGATGCCCAGCGTCACCGCGAAGTGCGCGGTGGCGTAGAAGTAGTTGGCCGCCCGCGCCAGCCACGACACGTCCAGCAGCGCCTCGTTGAGGTGCAGCTCCACGTCGATGCCCAGGGCCCGCTCGAACGCCAGGATGTCGGCCGCGTTGCGGAACGCGACCGCCGTGCCGCCCCCGTTGAGCACCAGCCTGGTCAGCGTGTACGCGCTGTAGAACAGCACGATCAGCAGCAGCTCGCGCCAGATCGGCGGAGCGGTGACCAGCCTGCTCAGGCGTGCCTTCACGGCGGGCGACGCCGGCCGCACGGGCGGCCGGGACAGCAGTCCTCGGGGCGCTGGAGGGGCGGTTTGGGCCATGCTGACTATCTTGGTCAACCGAACCCGTCTTGAGATCACCGCGCCGAACGGTCTTCGTCTCAGACTTGAGTAGTAGGCCCCGCATGCGGCATACGGGACTTATGGGGGATGGGGCCCGGTGAGCGTGTGACCCCGGTCTCGGCCTTCCGGTCAGGGTACCCACCAGAAGGTGTACAACGTCCGCCCCGCGACCCCCGGGAAGCGCGGCCGGTCCGGGTCGACGCCCAGGTCGCGCAGCGCCTCGGCCACCTCACCGGCCCGTTCGGCGGGCAGCGCCAGACGCCGCCGCACGCGGTCGGCGAGCGCCGCCAGATCAGGGTAGAACCCCCAGCGACCCTGATCGGTCCACGGCTCCACCTCAGGGTCGATCCCGGCCTCCCGCAGGGCCCGTGCGGCGTCCTCGGCGGTGGGGCCCTCCGGCCGCACCAGCCCGTGGAACCTCTCCCACAGCGGGTTCAGCGCGTGCAGGGGGTGGCGTTCGGGGATCTCCACCACCACCCGCCGCCGGGCGCGCCCGGTCAGCGCGGCGGCGAACGCGGCCAGGTCCGCCACCCCGTACAGCACGTGGTGGCACACCACGAGATCGGCGGCGGCGACGTCCCCGGCGGCCTCGGGCCAGCGGCCCTCCACGGTCTCCACCCGGACGCCCAGGTGCCGCCCGCTCTCCCGGAACGCCGCCAGCGACGGCGCCTCGGGGTCCACCCCGGTGATCAGCGAGGCCCGTCCGGCGAGCGGCAGCGACGACCCGCCGGAGCCGCAGCCCACGTCCAGCACCGTCCCGCCCTCCGGGAGCGCCTCGACGGCACGGGCGTGGGACCGGCAGCCCGGCGGGACGTCCACCTCCGCCGCGTCGCGTACGACGGCCGGCGGGCGCGGCACGCGTCCCCCGCCGGGCGGCCGGAACCGCTCGGGAAGCTCCCAGGACTCCACCGCCGTACGCCACCGGTCCAGATCCGACACGCTCATGAGGGCATCAGATCACGCCCGCGCCGGTCACAGCTCAGGAAGGACCTGCTCCACGGGAGTGGGCTCCTTGAGCGCGCGGCCCACCGTGCAGTACCGCTCGTGGACCCTGCGGGCCACCGCCGCGAACACCTCGGCGGCCTTGTCGTCGCCCTCGGGCAGCTCGACGTCGTAGGTGATCGTCACCGTGCCCAGCGTGCTGGTCGCGATCTTGTCGGCCTGGACGGTGGCCGCCAGCCGCACCAGCCGGTGGCCGCGCTGGGCGGTCAGCGGCTCCACGGTGACCAGCTCGCAGCCGCCCAGCGCCGCCAGCAGCAGCTCCACGGGGGTGAACACCCCCTCCTCGTCCGCGCCGCCGACGGCCACCCGCGCGCCCCGGTCGTTGACGGCCGTGAACCCGTCCTCGGTGCGCTCCACCCTCACCGTCGCCATGACCCCTCCTGTCGATCGTCCGTGCCCGCCGGAACGCCGCCCCGCCCCGGCTTCTTCCCCCGGACGCGGAACGGCCCCGCCACCAGCGGTGACGGGGCCGTCCGGACGGCGCCGGGGATCAGACGTCGTAGTACAGCTCGAACTCGTGCGGGTGCGGGCGCAGCCGGATCGGGTCCAGCTCGTTCTCCCGCTTGTAGGAGATCCAGGTCTGGATCAGGTCCTCGGTGAACACGCCGCCCTCGAGCAGGTACTCGTGGTCCTCCTCCAGGCGGTTGAGGACGGCCTCCAGCGAGCCGGGCACCTGCGGGATGGCGCGGGCCTCCTCCGGCGGCAGCTCGTAGAGGTCCTTGTCGACCGGCTCCGGCGGCTCGATCTTGTTCTTGATGCCGTCGATGCCCGCCATCAGCATCGCCGAGAACGCCAGGTACGGGTTGCAGGACGGGTCCGGCACCCGGAACTCGATCCGCTTGGCCTTCGGGTTGGAGCCGGTGATCGGCACCCGGATGCAGGCGGAGCGGTTGCGCTGCGAGTACACCAGGTTGACCGGGGCCTCGTACCCCGGCACCAGCCGGTGGTAGGAGTTGACGGTCGGGTTGGTGAACGACAGCAGCGACGGGGCGTGCTTGAGCAGGCCGCCGATGTACCAGCGCGCGGTGTCCGACAGCCCGGCGTAGCCGACCTCGTCGTAGAACAGCGGCGAGCCGTCCTTCCACAGCGACTGGTGGCAGTGCATGCCGGAGCCGTTGTCACCGAAGATCGGCTTGGGCATGAACGTCACGGTCTTGCCCGCCGCCCGCGCGACGCTCTTGACCACGTACTTGTAGAGCATGAGCTGGTCGGCGGTGTGCAGCATCTCGCCGAAGCGGAAGTCGATCTCCGCCTGGCCGGCGGTGCCGACCTCGTGGTGCTGCATCTCGACGTGGATGCCGACCTTCAGGAGCTGGGCGACCATCTCCGAGCGCAGGTCGGTGTAGTGGTCCATCGGCGGGACCGGGAAGTAGCCGCCCTTGTAGGGGGGCTTGGCGCCGAGGTTGCCGCCCGGCTCCTCCCGCCCGGTGTTCCAGGCGCCCTCGATCGAGTCGAGGTGGTAGTACCCGGCGTTCGCCTTGGTCTCGAAGCGGACGTCGTCGAAGATGTAGAACTCGGCCTCCGGGCCGAAGTACACCGTGTCGGCGATGCCGGTGCTCTTGAGGTAGTCCTGGGCCTTCTTGGCCACGTTGCGCGGGTCGCGGCTGTAGGGCTCCCCGGTCAGCGGGTCGTGCACGAAGAACGTGATGTTCAGCGTCTTGTGCTGGCGGAACGGGTCCACCACCGCCGTGGTCGGGTCCGGCAGCAGGAGCATGTCGGACTCGTGGATCTCCTGGAAGCCGCGGATCGACGACCCGTCGAACATCAGGCCCTCGGTGAACACGCTCCGGCCGAAGTTCTGGACCGGGAACGTGAAGTGCTGCACGGTGCCGGGCAGGTCCACGAACCTGCAGTCCACGAACTCGATGCCTTCGGCCTCTATGTAGTTCAGGACCTCGTCGGCGCTGCTGAACATCCAACCTCCCTGGGGCGCTTTCGTGCACCAGCACGCTAGGAGGCCGCCGTTTCCCTGCCGTGTCCCAAATGTTTCGCGTGTGTTACGCATCACCCCGTGCCGTGACACACCGAACACCGCGCCGGGATCCCCGCCCGCCGAGCCCGCCGAGCCCGCCGAGCCTCCTGTCGGGCACCACCCGGCCCGGCGGATACCGTGGACACCATGAGCAGTGGCAGGGAGACGGCGGGCGGACCGCGGTGGACGCAGACCTGGCTGGGCGGGGCGCGCGCGGCCGGGGCGGATCTGGGATACCCGGGGGAGCGGCTCGGCCTCCCCGAGAAGGGGCCCGGCGCGATCGCAGGCTACGGCCGCCGCCTGGTCGCCCTGTTCGTCGACTGGGGCCTGTGCATGCTCATCGCGGCCTCCGCGACCCGGATCCTCGAGCTGCCCGCGCAGAGCCGCAGCCTGCTCACCCTCGCCCTGTTCGCGCTCCAGGCGGTGGTGCTCACCGCCACCATCGGCGTGACCCTCGGCAAGCGCCTGTGCGGCATCCGCGTCGTGCGCCTCGACGGCCGCCCGGTGGGGCCGCTGTGGGGCCTGGTCCGCACCGTGCTGATCCTGGTCGTGGTGCCCGCCCTGTTCTGGGACCGCGACCACCGCGGGCTGCACGACCGCGCCGCCAACACCGCCGTCATCAACCTCTAGGCCGCCCCGCACACGGCGACGCCGCCGCGCGGTGGGCGCGGCGGCGTCGGAACGCGCGGGCGGATCAGCGGGTCTTCGGCTTGGGGCCCTTGGGCATCCGCACGTTGCGCGGCATCGGGCCCTTGGGCATCTGCATCTTCTGCGGCAGCGCCCGCAGCCGGTCGTTCAGCTCCATGACCTGGGCCTTGTTCAGGTTGCGGGGCAGCTTCACCAGGTGCCGCTGGAGCTTGCCGACGGGGATCTGGCCCTCCTCCTCGCCGACCTGCACGTCGTAGATCGGCACCTGCTGGGCCGCGCGGGCGATGCGCTTCTTCTCCGCGCCCAGCAGCGGGCCGACCCGGCTCGGCGGGCCCTCCGACACCAGGATCACCCCGGGCCGCCCGACCACCCGGTGCACCATGTCGAGGTTGCGGTTGCCGTTCACCGCCTCGGTGACCGTCCAGTTGCCGCGCATCGACTTCAGGATCGCCGCCGCCGCGCCCGGCTGCCCGGCGATCATCTTGTACTGGGCGCGCTGGGCCAGCTGGCCGAACACGATCATCCCGACGAGCACCGCGAACAGCACGCCCAGCGGGATCATGAACCACAGCCCGCCGACCACCAGCCCCAGCACCACGAAGAGCGCCAGGGTGCCCAGCGCGGCGCCGACGACGATCGGCAGGGCCTTCGGATCCGCCTGCCGCAGGACCTTCACGATCATGCGGATCTGGGCGAGGCGGCCCGGGCTCTTCCCGGTGTCCGTGGCGTTGTTCGACATGACCATCAGGATAGTCGGGTCCCGGCCGGGACCCGCCCCGGGCGCTAGCCGCGCGCCTCCACCGCCTGCCGGTACAGCCGCCCGGCGCGGTAGCTGGAGCGCACCAGCGGGCCGGACATCACCCCGGCGAAGCCGATCTCCTCGGCCTCCTCCTTCAGCTCGATGAACTCCTCCGGCTTGACCCACCGCTCCACCGGGTGGTGGCGCGGCGTCGGCCGCAGGTACTGGGTGATGGTCACCAGCTCGCAGCCGGCGGCGTGCAGGTCGCGCAGGGCCTGGGAGACCTCCTCGCGGGTCTCGCCCATGCCGAGGATCAGGTTGGACTTGGTGACCAGCCCGGCCTCGCGGGCGCGGGTGAGCACCTCCAGGGACCGCTCGTAGCGGAACGCGGGACGGATCCGCTTGAAGATCCGCGGCACCGTCTCGACGTTGTGCGCGAGCACCTCGGGCCGGGACCCGAAGACCTCGGCCAGCAGCGACGGCACCCCGTTGAAGTCGGGGATCAGCAGCTCCACCCCGCAGCCGGGGACCGCCTGGTGGATCTGCCGCACCGTCTCGGCGTACAGCCAGGAGCCCTGGTCGGGCAGGTCGTCGCGGGCCACCCCGGTCACCGTGGCGTACTTCAGGCCCATCGTGGCGACCGACTCGGCCACCCGGCGCGGCTCGTCGGGGTCGTAGGCGGCGGGCCGGCCGGTGTCGATCTGGCAGAAGTCACAGCGCCGCGTGCACTGGTCGCCGCCGATGAGGAAGGTGGCCTCGCGGTCCTCCCAGCACTCGTAGATGTTGGGGCACCCGGCCTCCTGGCAGACCGTGTGCAGGCCCTCGTTCTTCACCAGCGCGGTGAGCTCGCGGTACTGCGGGCCCATCTTCAGACGCGTCTTGATCCACGGCGGCTTGCGCTCGATGGGCGTCTGGCTGTTCCTGGCTTCTATGCGAAGGAGCTTGCGCCCCTCAGGGGTCACCGCAGTCACGTCCTCCAATGTACGCGCCGGTCCCGGGTGATCGTCCGCCGGTGGCCGCCCGCCGGCCGTCGATAACGATTCGGCAGCGACGGTGTGACGGGACCGGAAGATTCCGCCGAACGGGCCGATCACCGCCGCCGATCTCTCTAGGGTGACTCCCTGTTGCCGAGTGGAGTCTCTCGCGGAGGAGCCGAGTCGTGGGCCTGGCGATGTCGTACCTCAGGCTGCCGCCGTCGCTGGAGGGCGAGCGGGATCCGGGCCGGATCGCCGCGCTGGCGTTCGGTCCCCGGGACTGGCGGCGCCGCCATCCGGCCGACCGGGTGCTGGACGTCGGCGGCGCCTGGCAGGCGCTGCACTACCTGATCACCGGGGACCCGTGGGAGGGCGGCCAGCCGCAGTCCGACATCGTGTGCGGCGGGCGGCTGCTCACCGAGGACGGCGCCGCCGACCTCGGCTCCGGCGGCCCCGGGATGGACGTGATCTACCTGGACCCCGAGCGGGTGCGGCCCGCCGCCGACCACCTGGCCGCCACGCCGTTCGACCGGCTGGCCGAGCGGTTCGACCTGCCCGCCATGGTCGCCGCCGAGGTGCAGGACGCCGGGGAGATGGACGCCGGGACGCGCGACCGGGTGCTCCGCCCCGCCTACGAGCGGCTCACCCGGCTGTTCGCGTCCGCGGCGGCCGACGGCCAGGCCGTGTACAAGACGATGGCCCCGCAGGCCTGAGCGGGGCCTGAGGCCCCGCTCAGCCGGTGAGCTGGGCGAGTGTGCGGTGGTAGGTCTCCCGCGCCCCGAGGACCTCGGCCAGGTGCCGCTCGGCCAGCGGGACGACCTCCTGGACGGGCACCGGCCGGCCCAGCTCCTCGGTGAGCGAGGTGGACCCCACGTCGCGGATTCCGCACGGCACGATCCGGTCGAACCAGGACATGTCGCAGTCGCAGTTGAGCATGAACCCGTGCATGGTCACCCCGCGCGACACCCGCACGCCGATCGAGCCGATCTTGCGGTCGGGGGAGCCCGGCACCCACAGCCCCCGGCGGCCCTCGACGGTCACCGTCTCCAGGCCCAGGTCGGCGCAGACCCGCTGCATCATCAGCTCCAGCCGGTGGACGTAGGCGACGACGTCCACCGGGTCGGGCAGCCGGACGATCGGGTAGCCGGTGAGCTGGCCGGGGCCGTGCCAGGTGATGTTGCCGCCCCGGTCCACGTCGATCACGGGGGCGCCCGGGTCGGTGAGCGGCCGGTCCAGGGGGGTGGTGCGCTTGCCCGCGGTGTACACCGGCCGGTGCTCCAGCAGCAGCGCGGTGTCGGGGATCTCGCCGGCGATGCGCCGTTCCTGTGTGCGCCGCTGGAGGTCCCAGGCGGTCTCGTAGGGCACGGCCTGGTCGCCGAAGCCCACGTGCACGATGACCAGCTCGCCGAGGTCGGCGCCGGTCTCCTCAATCACGTTCGTCACGCGACAAGCCTACGTCCGGGCCGCCGCCGTGATCAGGGGAACCTCACGCCTCCGACAACATGCGCGGCTCGATCGGCGTCTCCTTGACCGCGCCGGAGCCGTCCGGCTCGACGCCGTAGGCGAGCCCGCCCGCCCGGTACGACACCGCCTGCACGAACTCGGTGCCGACGTAGTGCAGCGCGACGCCCTCGTCGGCCGCGTACCCGGCGGGCAGCGTCCCGTCGGCGACCAGCCGGTGCAGCAGGGGCCTGCGCTGCTCGTCGCTGTCGTAGTGCACCCCGCACGAGTACGGCAGGAAGCCCAGCCCGTCGGTGAGCGGACGCAGGTCCGGGCCGAAGGAGTCGGTGTTGCCGCCCACGTGCCAGCACAGCGCGCCCGCGCTCTGCCCCGCCAGCACCACGCCCTCGTACCAGGCCTCACGCAGGATCTCGTCGAGGCCGTGCAGCCGCCACAGGGCCAGCAGGTTGGCGACGCTGCCGCCGAACACGTACACCAGGTCCTGGTTGAGCAGGTGCGCGCGCATGTCGGCGACGTTGGGCATCGGGAACACCGCCAGGTGGCTGGTCTCCACGTCCAGCCCCGACAGCGCGGCGTACCCCCGGGCGACGTGCTCGGCGCCGTCGCCCAGCGCCGTGGCCAGCAGGCAGACCCGGGGACGGTCCTGGCCGGTGAGGTCGAGCGCGTACCGCAGCAGCGGGCTCGGCGTCAGGCCGTACCGGCCGTCGGGGACGAAGGTGCCTCCGCCGATCGCGAGAATGTGCGGCTGGCCGTCGGTGCTCATGTCGCCCTGCCTCCCCGTTCGTCTGCCACCACCTGAGTGTCACGGTAAGGCCGGACTTCTCGCCGACTCCGGACTTTACAGAAGCTTGACGTCACCTGAGGGCCAGTTCTTTGCGCACCGCGGCGTCGACGGAGGTGTGCGTGAAGGTGAACCCCGCCTCGGTCAGCCGCCGTGGCACGACGCGCTGGCTGATGAGGATCCCCTCGTCGGCGAATCCGCCGACCGCCAGGCGCAGCGCGAACGGGGGCACCGCCCAGGGGGCCGGTCGCCGCACGGCCCGTGCCACCGCCCTGGTGAGCTGGGCGTTGGTGACGGGTGCGGGCGCGGTGAGATTGACGGGCCCGGACAGGTCGCCGTCGATGAGGAAGCGCAGGGCGGCGATCTGGTCGGTCAGCGAGATCCAGCTCACCCAGTTCCGGCCGCGTCCCATGCGGCCCCCGAGCCCGTACCGGAACAGCGGCAGCAGCGTGCCGAGCATGCCGCCCGCACGGGCCAGCACCACGCCGGTCCGGGGCAGGACGACGCGGATCCCGGCGTCGGCGGCGGGCGCGGCGGCGGCCTCCCAGTCGGCGACGAGCCGCGCCAGGAAGCCCCCGCCCTGGGGTGCGTCCTCGTCGGCGTCGCGGTCACCGGTGTCGCCGTAGAACCCGATCGCCGAGCCGCACACGAACACCGCGGGCCTGGCCGACAGCCCCGCCACCGCGGTCGCGATGGTGCGCGTGCCGGTCAGGCGGCTGTCGCGGATCTGGCGCTTGTACCGTTCGGTCCATCGCCTGTCGCCGACCCCGGCCCCGGCCAGGTGGACGACCGCGTGGCAGCCCTCCAGGGCCTCGGTGTCGACGCTCCCGCCCGGCCGCCAGCGGGCCTGTCCCGGGCCGGACGGCTCCCGCCGGACCAGACGCAGGACCTCGTGCCCGTCGGCCTCCAGGCTCCGCGTCAGCGCCCCGCCGATGAGGCCCGACGCCCCGGTGATCGCGATCTTCACGATCCCAGCCTAGAACGGCGGGACCCCGCCGTCCCCCGC
>DATADI010000397.1:0-12029 GCA_036258615.1 Thermomonospora sp.
ACACCGGTCACTGCCAGCCGTCTGAGCATGGTGTCCCCTGTGGTGGGATGTGAAGTGCACACGACGCCATTCATGATGCGCGCACCGGGACGCCGTACACGAGACGCCTGGCGAGGATTTTCCCTAGGGCGGGCGTACCGCTGAACGTGCGTCCCGGTGCGGGGAAAAGAAACGGTCAGCGGACCTTCTTGGACTTCTGGACGGCCTGCGCGACCGATTCCACGAGGGTCGCCGATCCGGCCCACGAGAAAATGGGCTCGGTGGGCCACGGGGCGATCTGTCCGGCCTTCACCGCGGGAAGCTGCGACCACGCCGGCTTGGCGGTGAGGTCCTTGGGCTGGAGCGCGGACAGGCGGCTGTCCAGCAGGATCAGGTCGGCGTCGTACTTGTCGGCGTTCTCCCAGCTCAGCGACTCGAAGTGGCCGCCGGTGTCGGTCTTGTCCGGCACGATCACGTCCACGCCGAGCTGCCGGAAGTACATCAGGTCGGTGTTCACCTCCGGGTTGGAGACGTAGAACAGGTCGGGGCTGGCCGAACCGGCGAGGACCTTGAGGCCCCCGGCGGCCTTGGCGGCCTGGCGGAGCGTCTCCGAAGCCCGGTCGAACCGTGCCTTGGCCGCGGTGACCTGGGCCGACTTCAGGTCCGCGCCCAGCGAGGCGGCCAGTTCGGCGTACCGCTGGATGGGCGTCGGCAGCGGCACCCGGGCGACCTTGATGGCCAGGCTCGGGGCCAGCGCGAGGATCTTCTCCTTGGCGTCCTCGGGCAGGAAGAACAGGTTGCCCGGGTCGTAGGTGTTGGTGATCAGCACCTCGGGGCGCAGCCCGGCGTACTTCTCGATGTTGAACTCGCCGTAGGTGTTGGCCAGCACGGTCATCCTGGCGACGGGCAGCCGTCCCGCCATGGGGTCGGGCCTGCCGTCCTTGAGCGTGGTGGGGCCGAAGACGCCGACGATCCCTTCGGTGACCCCGAAGTCGTACAGCGCGGCGGCGGTGGGCGTGTACGCCACGATCCGCGTGGGGCGCGCGTCGGTGGTGACCTTCTCGCCGCGGTCGTCGGTGAACGACCAGCCGCCCTCCTTCGGCGCCGTGCCGCCGTCGTCCCCGCCGCCGCAGGCGGACAGGAGGGCGCCGACGCCGAAGGCGGCGCCCGCGGCGAGCAGGCCGCGCCGGGTGAGGGTGTGCTCAGGCATGGGGGAGTCGCTTTCGTGCTCGTTGATGCTGAAGTGACTGGTTGTGCACCAGGTGAGGAGTTAGGCTAGCCTAACCTCAGTTGTTGTCCAGTGGCCGGATGGCACCGGCCCCCGCCCACCGGAGCCCCCGCAGGTGCACACCCCCGACTCCCCGCCCTCGCGCGCCGCCCGGACCCCGGAACGGTCCACAACCGCCGCCCTCGGCACGGATCTCGACGAGCGACAGGGCGATCCCGACCCCCTGCCCGGACTCGGCGAGCCCACCCCGAAGCGGACCGGCGCCGCCGGACGGCGGGTCGGGGGGCTGGTCGCGGCGCTGGTGCTGTTGCTGGTGTTCGTGGTGTTGAGCCTGGCGGTGGGGGCGCGGGCGATGTCGCTCGGGGACGCCTGGCGGGGTCTGGTCGACAGCGGGTCGCCGGAGTACACGGTGGTGCACGAGATGCGGCTGCCCCGGACGCTGATGGGGCTGGTGGCGGGGGTGGCGCTGGGGCTGGCCGGAGGGGTCATCCAGGCGCTGACCCGCAACCCGATCGCCGATCCCGGGCTGCTCGGCATCAACTCGGGGGCCTCGGCGGCGGTGGTGTCGGCGATCTCGTTCCTCGGGGTGACCACGTTCAGCGGGTACGTGTGGTTCTCGTTCGCGGGGGCGGCAGTGGTGTCCGCGCTGGTGTACGCGGTCGGCGGCGGGCGCGGCGCGACGCCGGCGCGGCTGGCGCTCGCAGGCACGGCGGTGCAGGCCGCGCTGTACGCGTACGTGAACGCGGTGATCCTGCTGGACACCGGAGCCCTCGACCGGATGCGGTTCTGGTCGGTCGGCTCGCTGGCCAGCGCCCAGCCGGACATGGTCGCGCAGGTGACGCCGTTCGTCGTGGCGGGGCTGCTCCTGGCGTTCGCCCTGGCGCGCCCGCTGAACGCGATGGCGCTGGGGGACGACGCGGCGCGGGCGCTGGGCACGAACACCACGCGGGTGCGGGTCGTGGCGATCGTGGCGGTGACGCTGCTGTGCGGCGCGGCCACGGCGGCGTGCGGCCCGATCATCTTCGTCGGGCTGATGGTCCCGCACCTGGTGCGGGCGCTGACCGGGCCGGACCTGCGCTGGCTGCTGCCGTACTGCGCGGTGCTCGCGCCGGTGCTGCTGCTGGCCGCCGACGTCATCGGGCGGGTCGTGGCGCGTCCCTCGGAGGTGCAGGTCGGCGTGGTCACGGCGGTGCTCGGCGGGCCCCTGTTCCTCTACTTCGTCCGGCGGAAGGCGGTACGGGCATGACGGTCGTACGGTTCGGGGACTGGTCGGTCCGCACCCGCCCGCGCGCCGTCGCCGTGGGCCTGGTGTGCCTGGCGGTCGCGCTGGGCGTGGCGGTGCTGGCGATCGGCGGCGGCGACTATCCGATGTCGCCGGGACGGGTCCTGGAGACGCTCGCCGGGGGCGGCAGCGCGGCCGACGCGTTCATCGTCCGCGAACTGCGGCTGCCGAGGGTCGTGACCGGGCTGGTCGTGGGCGCCGCGCTGGGGCTGTCGGGCGCGCTGTTCCAGTCGGTGGTGCGCAACCCGCTGGGCAGCCCGGACGTGCTCGGCTTCACCCACGGCGCGTCCGCCGGGGCGCTGCTGGTCATCGTGGTCGGCGGAGGCGGCGGGCTCGCCGTGGCGGGCGGCGCGGTGACGGGCGCGATCCTGACCGGCGCGGTGATCTACGCGCTGGCCTGGCGGCACGGCACGCACGCGTACCGGCTGGTGCTCGTCGGGATCGGCATGTGGGCCATCCTGACCGGCGTCAACGGCTACCTGCTCACCAAGGCGGAACTGTTCGACGCGGCCCGCGCGGTGCTGTGGCTGACCGGCAGTCTCAACGGCCGGTCCTGGAACGACGTGGTGCCGCTGCTGGTGGTGATGGCGCTGCTCGTCCCCGTCGTCTTCCTCGGGTACGGGCGGGCGCTGCGGATGCTGGAGATGGGCGACGACGCGGCGCAGGGCCTGGGCGTGCCCGCCGAACGGGCGCGGTTCGCGCTGCTCGGGGCGGCGGTGCTGCTGGTGGCGTTCGCGGCGGCGGCGGCCGGGCCGGTGTCGTTCGTGGCGCTCACCGCGCCGCAGCTCGCCCGGCGGCTCACCCGGGCCCCGGGCCCGAACCTGCTGCCCGCGCTGCTCCTGGGCGCGGCGCTGCTGACGACCGCCGACCTGGCCGCGCTGCGCCTGTTCGGCGACAGCCGGCTTCCGGTCGGAGTGGTGACCGGCATGCTCGGCGGCGGCTACCTGGTCTGGCTGCTGGCCACGGAACGTAAGGCGGGACGGATTTGACCACGACGGAACGGCTGAGCGGCACCGACCTGACCCTCGCCTACGAGCGGCGGACGATCGCCGAGGGGCTGAGCGTCGCCATCCCCGACCGCTCGTTCACGGTGATCGTCGGCCCCAACGCGTGCGGGAAGTCCACGCTGCTGCGGGCGCTGGCGCGGATCCTGCGGCCCACCTCCGGGACGGTGCTGCTGGACGGCCAGGACATCGCGGGCCTGCCCGCCAGGAAGGTCGCCCGCACCCTCGGCCTGCTGCCGCAGTCGTCCGTGGCGCCCGACGGCATCACCGTCTCCGAGCTGGTGGGCCGGGGCCGGTACCCGCACCAGAGCCTGCTGCGCCAGTGGTCGCGGGAGGACGAGCGCGTCGTCGCCTGGGCGATGGAGGCCACCGGCGTCGCCGACCTGGCCGGCCGCATGGTGGACGAGCTGTCCGGCGGCCAGCGGCAACGCGTGTGGATCGCGATGGCCCTCGCCCAGGAGACACCGCTGCTCCTGCTGGACGAGCCGACCACCTTCCTGGACATCTCCCACCAGATCGAGGTCCTGGACCTGTGCGCCCGCCTCCACGAGGAGGAGGGCCGCACCCTGGTCGCCGTCCTGCACGACCTCAACCAGGCCGCCCGCTACGCCACCCACCTCATCGCCATGCGCGACGGCCGCATCGTCGCCGAGGGCCCGCCCGCCGAGATCGTCACCGCCCCCCTGGTGGAGGAGATCTTCCACCTGCCGTGCCGCGTCATCGACGACCCCGAGACCGGCACCCCTCTCGTCATCCCCGCCGCCCGCCGCCGCACCCCGGCGGCCTCCGCGGCGAAGGCGGGAGCCGCTCCCCGCTGAGCGCGGCTACCGTGGCGGCATGGATGTGGCGTTGGCGGTGGTCGCGGCGGTCCTGGTGACGGGGGCGCTGGCGCTGGTGCCGTGGTGGCGGGGGCGGCGGGAGCTGGGGAGCCCCGCCGACCGGGCCACGTTCCACACGCTGCACACCGCGTCGCTGGCGGCGCCGCCGCTGCGGGCGGGGCTGACCGAGCAGGGGGCGCAGAAGGCGGCGCGGCACCTGCGGGAGCTGCTGGGGTCGGCGGCGCTGGCGATCACCGACGGGGAACGGGTGCTGGCCTGGGACGGGACGGGGGAGCACCACGCCGGTGAGGCGCTCGCGCACGCGGCGGGGCCGATGGGCGGCGGGCGGACGGACGTGCTGGGGCCCGAGCAGGTCGGGTGCGAGCAGCTGGACTGCCCCGTGCGGCGGGCGGTGGTGGTGCCGCTGACCACCGACGACCGGGTGGTCGGGACGCTGGCCGCGTACGGGGCGGACGTGTCGGCGGGGCTGATCCGGGCGGCCGAGGAGGTGGGGCACTGGGTGGACGCCCAGCTGCAGCTCGCCGAGTTGGACCGGTCGCGGACGCTGCTGATGGAGGCCGAGGTACGGGCGCTGCGGGCGCAGATATCCCCGCACTTCATCTACAACTCGCTGACGACGATCGCCTCGTTCGTGCGCACCGACCCGGAGCGGGCGCGGGAGCTGCTGCTGGAGTTCGCCGACTTCACCCGGTACTCCTTCCGGCGGCACGGCGACTTCACCACCCTCGCCGAGGAACTGCACTCCATCGACCGGTACCTGCTGTTGCAGCGCGCCCGGTTCGGCGACGACCGGCTGCGGGTCACGTTGCGGATCGCGCCGGAGGTCCTGCCCGTCGCGGTGCCGTTCCTGTGTCTGCAGCCGCTGGTGGAGAACGCCGTACGGCACGGTCTGCAGGACCGGGCGGGTCCCGGGCGGATCACCATCGTCGCCGAGGACGCCGGGTCCGACTGCGTGATCAGCGTGGAGGACGACGGGGCCGGAATGGACCCCGAGCGGGTGCGGCGGATCCTCGCCGGGACGTACGACGGGCCGGAGGCCCCCGGCATCGGGCTCGGCAACGTCGACGAGCGGCTGCGGCAGGTGTACGGCGACGAGTACGGCCTGGCCGTGGAGACCGCCGCCGGGGCGGGCACCAAGGTGACGCTGCGGGTGCCCAAGTACCGGCCCGGGGTGACCGTTTGACTTTCCGTGGTGCGATTCGGACTCTTGAGGGCATCCGATGTGACCCGCACCACGACGAAGGAGCCCGGGTGGGCGGTCTGCGTGTTCTGGCGGTGGACGACGAGGCCCCGGCGCTGGACGACCTGGCGTTCTGGCTGCGCGCCGACCCGCGGGTCGGGGAGCTGGCGCTGGCCCGGGATGGGGCCGCAGCGCTGCGCCAGGTGGACCGGGCGCTGGCCGAGCGGCGGCCCATCGACGCGGTGTTCCTGGACATCCGGATGCCGGGCCTGGACGGGGTGGTGCTGGGCCGCCTGCTGACCCAGTTCGCCCGGCCCCCGCGCATCGTGTACGTCACCGCCTACGACGACCACGCGGTGGACGCGTTCGAGATCAAGGCCGCCGACTACCTGCTCAAGCCCGTGCGGCCGGAACGGCTGGCCGAGGCGATCCGGCGGGTCGGCGAGGCGGGCGCGCCGCCCGCCGAGCCCGAGCCGCCCGACCCGGGGGCCGAGCAGGTGCCGGTGGAGCTGGCCGGGGTCACCCGGTTCGTCTCCGCCGCCGACGTCTGGTACGTCGAGGCCCAGGGCGACTACGCGCGCCTGCACACCGCCTCCGGCAGCCACCTGGTGCGGATTCCGCTGGCCGCGCTGGAGGAGCGGTGGCGGGCCGCCGGGTTCGTCCGGGTGCACCGCAGCCATCTGGTGGCCGTGCGGTACATCGAGGAGCTGCGGTTCGACTCCGGGCGCTGCACGGTGCGGGTCGGCGGCACGGAGCTTCCGGTCAGCCGCCGCCACACCCGTGAGCTGCGCGACCTGCTCGTCCGCAACGCGCGGCGGAGCCCGTGAGCGGGGCGCCGGAGGAGCCGCGCCGGGTGCTGGTGACCAGTCCGAGGATGCGGGCGGCCCGGCGTCCCCGGCGGCCGGTCACCCGGGAGATCGACGAGCAGACCGGGCTGGGCGAGGCGTACATGCGGTCGCTGGTGCGGGCGCAGCTCCGCCTCGGCCTGGGCGTGTGCGCGGCGCTCGCGGTGGTCGTCGGCGGGCTGCCGCTGCTGTTCGCGGTGGCCCCGGAGCTGCGCGGGCTGCGGGTCGCCGGGCTGCCACTGCCGTGGCTGCTGCTGGCGGGGCTGATCTATCCCGTGTTCGTGGCCGGCGGCTGGTGGTACGTCCGGCAGGCCGAGCGCAACGAACGCGACTTCGCCGACCTCGTCGACCGGGACGCCTGAGCCGGCCCGATGAGCACGGCGTACGGGTTGGCGGCGGTGTCGCTGGTGGTCGCGGCGACGGTGCTGGTCGGCACGTTCGGGCTGCGGATCTCCCGGACGACCTCGGACTTCTACGTGGCCTCCCGGACGGTGTCGCCGCTGCGGAACGCCTCGGCGATCGGCGGCGAGTACCTGTCGGCGGCCTCGTTCCTCGGGGTGGCCGGGCTGATCCTGGCGTACGGGGCCGACATGCTGTGGCTGCCCGTCGGCTGGACCGGCGGGTACCTGGTGCTGCTGGTGCTGGTGTCCGCGCCACTGCGCCGTTCGGGGGCGTACACGCTGCCGGACTTCGCCGAGGCGCGGCTGGAGTCCATGGCGGTACGGCGGGTCACCAGCGTGCTCGTCGTCCTGATCGGCTGGCTGTACCTGATGCCGCAGCTCCAGAGCGCCGGGCTGGTGCTGCGCACGGCGGCGGGCACGCCCGTGTGGGTGGGCGCGGTGCTGGTGGCCGTCGTGGTGACCATCAACGTGCTGTCCGGCGGCATGCGCAGCATCACCCTCGTGCAGGCGTTCCAGTACTGGCTGAAACTGACCGCGCTGGCCGTCCCGGTGCTGTTCCTGCTGATCGCCTGGCGGTACGACGCGGCCCCCGGGCTGGGCGGTGACACACCGCCCGCGTTCGCCGAGCGCACCACCGTGACGATGAGCGCGGACGTCACCGTACGGGTGGACAGGCCGGTCCCGGTCGTCGTGCACGGGACCATGGACGGGGCTTCCCATGCCGGTCCGGTGACCTTGACGGCCGGGGAACATGCCTTCGCCCGCGACAGCACCGTGACGTTCCCGGCCGGGGCCGCCGTTCCGCACGTGTCGGAGCTGCCGGTGATGACCGACCGGGAGTGGGGGCTTCCGCTGGCCGGGCGCGAGTACCCGCTGTACGCGACGTACTCGCTGATCCTGGCGACCTTCCTGGGGACGATGGGGCTGCCGCACGTCCTCGTCCGCTTCTACACCAATCCCGACGGGCGTGCCGCGCGGCGCACGACGGTGCTGGTGCTGACGCTGCTCGGCGCGTTCTACCTGCTCCCCGGCCTGTACGGGGCGCTCGGCCGCATCTACACGCCCGAACTGCTGATGACGGGCCGTACCGACGCGGTGGTGCTGACCCTGCCCGGACGGCTGGTCGGCGGCACGCTCGGCGAACTGCTCAGCGCCCTGGTCACGGCGGGGGCGGTCGCGGCGTTCCTGTCCACCACCTCGGGGCTGACGGTGTCGGTGGCGGGCGTGATCGGCCAGGACATCCTGCACGGCGGGGTGCGGTCGTTCCGGGTGGCGACGCTGCTGGCGCTGTTCGTCCCGCTGGGGCTGGCGCTGGCGGCGCGGGCCCTGGCGGTGGCGGACGTGGTGGGCCTGGCGTTCGCGGTCGCCGCCTCCACCTTCTGCCCGCTGCTGGTGCTGGGCATCTGGTGGCGGCGGCTGACGGTCGCGGGCGCGCTGGCCGGGCTGGTGGCGGGCGGCGGGCTGGCGGGCACCGCCGTGGTGTGGACGATCGTCGCCGGGCCGCCCGGCGGAGCGGCCGGGGCGCTGCTGGCCCAGCCCGCCGCCTGGACGGTCCCGATCGCGTTCGCCGTGATGACCGGGGTCTCCCTGGCCACCCGCAGCGTCCCGGCGGGCGTCGCCCGCACCATGGTCCGCCTGCACGCCCCCGAGACCCTCGACGTCAACCGCGGCACCTGGCGTCCCAAGGGCGGCTGATCCCGCTCACGTCACGGGCGGCCCGCTCCCCGGCGCCCACATCCCCGGCTCGACGCCCCGCGGGCGGTCCGCCCCCGGCCACGCGGGCGTCCCGGGCGCTGCAGGTGGCGCGAGACCTGGCGGGTAGGGCTGGGCGTCGGGGACGGCGGGGTGGGCGAAGGGCGGGTGGTACGGCGAGGCCGCGGGGAGGGCGGGGGCGTCGGCGGCGGCGGGCAGGGAGGAGACGGGCGTGGTGCCGCGGAGGTGGCGGGCACGGTCGGCGAGGGCCTGGGCGGTGGCGCGGAGGAGGTGCGTGCGGACGACGACGGTGCCGCCGACGCGGTCGCCCAGGGTGCGGCGGGCGCGTCCGGTGACCATGGGGGCGGCGTTGGCCGCGAAGGCGGTGACGGCCAGCAGCCAGCAGGCGAAGGCCAGGAAGAACTGGCCCAGGAGCAGCAGGATGCAGGCCACCGAGTACAGGCCGGTCTCCGACGCGGTGGTGACGAGGGCCCGGCGTACGGCTCGGCCGGGGCCCGGACGCGTACCCCCGGTCCCCTGGACGCGGATGCCCGTCAGCGCCTTGCCGAGGGTGCCGCCCCGCCAGGACAGCGCGGCGGACTGGTAGAGGAACTGGGCCAGCACCAGCAACGCGAAGCCCTGGACGACGATGGACACCGTGCCGTCCCAGACGTTCCGGCCGGCCTCGGCCGCCGAGCCCGCCACGTCGCCCCGGGAGGACACCACGTCCCACACGCCGAAGGCGAGCGCCTCGGTGCCCGCGCCGCGAAGGTGCTCGGCGATCCGGGCGTAGCTGACCGCGCAGATCAGCGCGGCGACGCCGAAGACGACGGCGCCGTCGATCGCCCAGGCGGCCAGCCTGCGGAGGACGGGTGCGGGCTCGTCCCCGCCCGGCGGGTGACCGGCCGGCGGGAACGGGGGCGGGCTGTGCAAGGAGTCTCCCGGGGGCACGCTGGTGACCGTTCCCTCGGGAGATTAGGGTGCCAGGCGGCGGTTCTCGCGGCTTTCGGGGGAGATCGGCCGAAAGAGGACGATCTTCCGCCGTTCCGTCGCCGTGCCGTTCGTCGCGCGGAACCGACCGCTCGCCGAGCGTTCCGCACGTCTCGCCGCACCTGTCCGGCGACTCGCCGCAGGCGTTCCACGGCCCCCTCCACCATGCCGCACGGGGTTCTTACCGTGACGTGACCCCCGTCACAGCCGAGGAGGGATCTTGTGACCGTCGAGAAGGACCTGCACGCGGGTGGAACACCCTACGAACGGGTGCAGCGCAGCGCCGAGTTCCAGGAGCTGCGGCGCCGCTTCCGCGCCTTCGCTTTCCCGGCCACCGTGGCGTTCCTCGCCTGGTACCTGCTGTACGTGGTGCTGTCCGGATGGGCGCGCGACTTCATGGGCACCAAGGTCGTCGGCTTCGTCAACGTGGCCCTGGTGTTCGGGCTGCTGCAGTTCGTGTCCACGTTCCTGATCGCCTGGCTGTACGCCCGGCACGCCGAGCGCAAGCTGGACCCGATGGCGGGCGAGCTGGCCGCCGAGGTGGAGGGGGCCGCCAAGTGAGCCACGAGACCCTGGCCGTGCTGCTGTTCCTGGCGTTCGTCGGCGGCACGCTGGCGATCACCGTGTGGGCCGGCCGGCACACCAAGAACGCCTCCGACTTCTACGCCGGGGGACGCTCCTTCTCCGGCGTGCAGAACGGGATGGCGATCGGCGGCGACTACATGTCGGCCGCCTCGTTCCTCGGCATCGCCGGGCTGATCGCGCTGTACGGGTACGACGGGTTCCTCTACTCGATCGGCTTCCTGGTGGCCTGGCTGGTGGCGCTGCTGCTGGTGGCCGAGCTGATGCGCAACTCCGGCAAGTACACGATGGCCGACGTGCTGGCGTTCCGGATGAGCCCGCGCCCGGTGCGCACCGCCGCCGGGGTGTCCACCATCACCGTGTCGATCTTCTACCTGCTGGCCCAGATGGTCGGCGCGGGCGCGCTGGTGGCGCTGCTGTTCGGGTTCACCTCCGACTTCGCCAAGGCCGCCACGATCGTGCTGGTCGGCGCGCTCATGATCGTGTACGTGGTGGTCGGCGGCATGAAGGGCACCACCTGGGTGCAGATCGTCAAGGCCGTCCTGCTGATGGGCGGGGCGACGCTGGTGACCGTGCTGGTGCTGGGCAAGTTCGGGTTCAACCTGTCCACGCTGCTGCGCGACGCCGCCGAGCAGAGCGGCAAGGGCGACGCGTTCCTGGAGCCCGGCCTGCGGTACGCCACCGAGGAGCAGGGCCTGACCGGCAAGCTCGACCTGATCAGCCTCGGGCTGGCGCTGGTGCTGGGCACCGCCGGGCTGCCGCACATCCTGATCCGCTTCTACACCGTCCCGACCGCCCGCGACGCCCGCAAGTCGGTGCTGTGGGGCATCGGCATCATCGGCAGCTTCTACCTGCTCACCCTCGTCCTGGGCTTCGGGGCGGCGGCGCTGGTCGGCAGCGACGCGATCCGCAAGGAGAACCCGGCGGGCAACACCGCCGCGCCACAGCTCGCCGAACGGATCGGGGAGATCGTGTTCGGCGACGTGGGCGGCACGATCCTGCTGGCGGTCATCGCGGCGGTGGCGTTCGCGACGATCCTGGCGGTGGTGGCCGGGCTCACGCTGGCGTCCTCGTCCTCGTTCGCCCACGACCTGTACGCCCACGTGATCAAGCGGGGCCGGGTCACCGACCGCGAGGAGGTCCGGGTCGCGCGGATCTCGGCGTTCGTGATCGGCGCGGTGGCGATCGTGCTGGGGATCTTCGCGCAGCGGCTGAACGTGGCGTTCCTGGTGGCGCTGGCGTTCGCGGTCGCCGCCTCGGGCAACCTGCCCGCGATCCTCTACAGCCTGTTCTGGCGGAGGTTCAACACCGCGGGCGCGGTCGCGGCCATCTACGGCGGCCTGGGCTCGGCCGTGCTGCTGGTGACCTTCTCACCGGTGGTCTCGGGCTCGGACAAGGCGCTGTTCACCGACGTGGACTTCTCCTACTTCCCGCTGGAGAACCCCGGCATCGTCTCGATCCCGTTCGGGTTCCTGTGCGGCTGGCTGGGCGCGGTGCTCAGCAAGGAGCACAACGCCGAGAAGTACGCCGAGATCGAGGTCCGCTCGCTGACCGGCGCGGGCGCCGAGCGCGCGGCCTCCCACTAGGACCCTCCGGCCCCGCCCTCAGCCGATGGCGTCCGGGGAGGGCGGGGCCGGAGTCCGGCCTCGGCGCGGAACACGCCGGACACCCGGAACATCAGCGGGACGCCCTCGTGCGACCGCGGGCCGCCGGGCAGCCGTCCGGCGTCCCGCACGTGCACGACGATCACGAAGTCGTGCCCTTCCGGGGCCGTGTTGCGCTCGCGGGGGAGCCCGGTGATCCCGGCGCCCTCGGCCCGGTAGAGCCGGATGATCTCCCGGCCGTGCGCGTCCATCACCGCCTTCGCGGTGGGGTAGGCGACCCCGGCCGTGGGGTCGTCGTCCGTGTACGGCTCCACCGTGGCCTCCACCGGATCGGGTCGGGATTCCACGGTGAACGTTCCCGGTCCCGCTGACAAGAGGAAGCGCGCACCGGCCTCGGGCCGGT
>DATADI010000398.1:0-8236 GCA_036258615.1 Thermomonospora sp.
CCGGAACCCGTTGACCCTGCAACGGCTCGTCGAACTGGTGCGGGAGTACTTCACCCGGCACCCGCTGCCCGCCCCCGACGGGCGCGGCGCCGTCCGCGCCGGGGAGGTGACGCTGCTCGACGACACCCGCGCCGCCCGCGCGCTGCGCACGGCCGATCGCGCGCTGGAGACGGCCGAACGGGCGTTGCCGGCCCTGCCGGGCGGCGCGCGCAGCCGTGGATGGCAACGCGACCTGCACCGGCGCCGCCGCGAGGTCTCGATGCTGCGCCGCTTCCGGGACCTGTACGGGGCGTACGGGGCCGCCGAGGTCGTCCACGACGACACCGCCACGCTGGCCCTGGACCGTTCCGCGCCCCCGGGTGCCGGGTGCGACACCGCGGTGATCGACTGGGCGGACTACCTGCTCGAGGTGCACTGCCCGGCGGTGACCGCGCCGTTCCGCACGCCCGCCGAGCCTCGCCGGGTCGTGAAACGGCCGCTCGACCTGGACCGGCGCGCCGACGTCGTGGCGGTCTTCGACCTGGACGGCACGATCGTCGCCTCCGACGTGGTCGAGGCGTACCTGTGGGCCCGGCTGCTCGACGCGCCTCCCCGGGACTGGCCCGGGGCGCTGTGGCCGGTGCTGCGCGACGCGCCCCGCTACCTGCGCGCCGACCACCACGACCGTGGCCGGTTCCTGCGCGACTTCGCCCGCCGCTACGCAGGAGCGCGTGAGGACGAACTGCGGGTCCTCGCCGCCGAACGGCTCGGTGACGTGCTGCTGCGGCGCGCCTGGCCGCAGGCGATCCGCCGGATCCGCCGGCACCGCGCCGCCGGGCACCGCACCCTGCTGCTCACCGGCACCGTCGACGTGTTCACCGAGCCGCTGCGCACGCTGTTCGACGAGATCGTGGCCAGCAGGCTGCGCGTCGTGGACGGCCGCTGCACCGGGCACTACGACCGGCCGCCGCTGATCGGCGAGGCCCGTGCCGCCTGGCTGCGCCAGTGGGCCCGCGCGGCGTCCGTGGACCTGTCGGCGAGCTGGGCGTACGGCGACCACTACTCCGACCGGCCGGTGCTCGAACTGGTCGGCAACCCCGTCGCGGTCAACCCCGACGCCCGGCTCCACCGGTACGCGCGGCGGCGGCGCTGGACGGTCGAGGAGTGGGACCGCGACGTCACCGGCCCCGTACCGGCCCTGCTGGACGCCGTCCTGGAAGAGGCCCGATGATGCTGGCGCTGGAGTACCACCGCTCGCCCGTCCGCTACCTGGCCGCCGGGCGGCTGCCGTCCCGGCTGCACCCGCCCGCCGTGCCCTCCCTCGCGCCGATGCGCCTGGCCGAGCGACCCGAACCCGCGCCGCCCGGCCCCGGCTGGACACGGCTGCGCCCCCTGCTGTCGGGCATCTGCGGCTCCGACCTGGCGTTGCTGGCGGGCCGGGTCTCGCCCTACCTGTCCCCGCTGGTGTCCCTGCCCTTCGTGCCCGGCCACGAGATCGTCGCCGAGGTCATCGACGAGGTCTTTGACGAGACCGGGGAGCTGGCCCCGGGGACCCGGGTCGTGGTGGACCCGGTGCTGTCATGCCGTACGCGCGGCACCGGGCCCTGCCCGCCGTGCGCGGCCGGGCACGCCAACCGCTGCGACCGCGTGAACGCCGGTCACGTCTCCCCGGGCCTGCAGACCGGTTTCTGCGCCGACACCGGGGGCGGCTGGGCCGAACGGTTCGTCGCCCACCGCAGCCAGCTCCACCCCGTGCCGGGGTCCCTGCCGTCGGAACAGGCATTGCTCGCCGAGCCGCTGGCGTGTGCCGTGCACGCCGTACGGCGCATCGACATCCCGCGCGGCGCGAAGGTCGTCGTGGTGGGGGCGGGCACGGTCGGGCTCCTCACGGTCCTCGCCCTGCGGGAGCTGACCGCCGCCGGGCCGGTGACGGTCATCGCCCGGCACCCCCACCAGCGGCGACGGGCCCGCGCCCTCGGGGCCACCGACGTCCTGGAACCCCGGAACGCGCTGCGCGGCGTGCGCCGTGCCACCGGCGGCACCCTCGTCCGGCCCGACCTCGGCCCCGCCCATCTTCTCGGCGGCGCCGACGTGGTCTTCGAGTGCACCGGCGGGCAGGGCCTGGAGACCGCGCTGCGGATGACCCGCGCGGGCGGCGCGGTCGTGCTGTCCGGCATGCCGTCCCGGCCCGTGGACCTCACCCCCGTGTGGTACCGGGAGCTGCGGGTGGTCGGCTCGTACGCCAGCCGGGACGACTTCGCCACCGCGCTCGACCTGGCCTCCCACGCCGCGCTCGGCGGCTTCGTCGACGGCGTGTACCCCCTCGCCCGATGGCGGGACGCCCTCGGGCACGCCCTGGCCGCGGGACGCTCCGGCAGCGTCAAGGTCGCCTTCGACCCCCGCGCCCGCTGACCACCACCCCACGACGTCACCACGACGGAAGGAGCCCTCATGACCACCCGGCGGTACCAACGGGAGACCCGATGACCAGGCCAGGGCTCGTCCTGGAGGTCGACGAGCGGACCCCGCCGCTGCTGGTCCACCAGGGGGAGGGGTTCCGGCTGGAACGCTTCCCCCTGGGCACCCGCGTCGTCTACCCACCCGACTCGCTGCCCGGACTGCGCGACCTGGACGCCGGGATCGCCGACGCCCTGCACCATCCGCTCGGCAGCGAGCCGCTGCCCGACCTGCTGAAACCGGGCATGCGGCTGACGATCGTCTTCGACGACCTGTCGCTGCCGCTGCCGCCGATGCGCGCCCCGGACGTCCGGCAGCGGATCATCGAGCAGGTGCTGGAGCTGGCCGCGCGGGCCGGTGTGGACGACGTCGAGCTGGTCGCCGCCAACGCCCTGCACCGCCGGATGACCCCGGCGGAGATCCGGCACATCGTCGGGGAGCGGGTGTTCGCCTCGTTCTGGCCGGACCGGCTGCGCAACCACGACGCCGAGGACCAGGGCGGCCTGCTCGCCGTCGGGGTCACCCCGCACGGCGAGGAGGTGGAGATCAACCGGCGGGCCGCCGAGAGCGACCTGATCGTCTACGTCAACATCACGCTGGTGGCGATGAACGGCGGGGCCAAGTCCGTCGCCGTGGGCCTGGCGTCGTACCGCAGCCTGCGCCACCACCACAACGTCCACACGCTGCGGCACTCCCGGTCGTTCAACGACCCGCCGAACTCGGCGATGCACCACTCCTACCACCGCATGCACCGGGTGCTGTCGGACGCCGTGAAGGTCTTCCACGTGGAGGCCACCCTCAACAACGACCAGTTCCCCGGCCGGTTCGCGTTCCTCAACCGGCGCGAGTGGGAGTGGACGCTCACCGACCAGGCGGCGTTCCTGGCCGCGCGGCGCGCCAACGAGCTGGCCCCGCCCGCCGTGCGGCGCCGCCTGTGGCACCGGCTGCGCGCCCCCTACCAGGTCACCGGCGTGCACGCCGGGGCCACCGAGGACGTGCACGCGCTGACCCTGGAGAACGTGTACCGCCAGCAGCTCACCGAGGTGCACGGGCAGTCCGACGTGCTGGTGCTGGGCCTGCCGTACCTGTCGCCCTACAACGTCGGCTCGGTGATGAACCCGATCCTCGTGGCCTGCCTGGGGCTCGGCTACTACTTCAACATGTACCGGGGCCGGCCGCTGGTCCGCGAGGGCGGGGTGCTGATCATGTACCACCCGATGCCCGCCGAGTTCGACCCGCTGCACCATCCCAGCTACATCGACTTCTACGAGGAGGTGCTCACCCAGACCACGGACCCGGCGACCATCGAGACCAAGTTCGAGGAGCAGTACGCCACCGACCCGTGGTACGTGCACCTCTACCGCAACTCCCACGCCTACCACGGCGTCCACCCGTTCTACATGTGGTACTGGGGCGCCCACGCCCGGGAGCATCTCGGCGACGTCATCTGCGTGGGCGCCGACCGGCGGACGGCGTCCCGGCTGGGTTTCCGCGCCGCCACGACCCTGGCCGACGCGCTGGAGATGGCGGGGGAGACCGTCGGCCGCAGCCCCGGCGTCACCTACCTGCACACCCCGCCGATGACCATGGCCGACGTACGGTGAGGAGGAGCGGCATGCGACTGAGCGAGGAGATCCGGGCGCTGCGGCGCGGGCGCGCCCCCGTGACCCGTTCCGCCGAGCCGTGGGTGCCGCGACCGCGTCCGCGGCCGTTCCCCACCGACTGGGCGCGCACCCCGGCGGCGTCGGCGGCCCGCGTCATCGTGCGGGACCTCGGGCTGCGGACGCTGACGTGGACGAGCACCAGGCCCCGGGTCCACGGCGCCGACCTGCTGGCGGGCATCGACGGCCCCGTCGTGTTCGCGGCCAACCACGCCAGCCACCTGGACACGCCCCTCATCCTCGGGTCGCTCCCGCCCCGGCTGCGCCGCGACGTCGCGGTGGGCGCGGCGGCCGACTACTTCTTCGACGCCCGGTGGCGCGCGGCGGCCACCGCGCTGGCGTTCAACGCGTTCCCGATCGACCGCAACGGCACCGGCCGCCCCCTGGACCTGGCGGCCCGGCTGCTGCGGGACGGCTGGCACGTGCTGCTCTACCCGGAGGGCACCCGGTCCCGGGACGGATGGATGCGCCGGTTCCGGCTGGGCGCGGCCGTGCTGTGCACCGACCTGGGGGTGCCCGCCGTTCCCGTCGTGGTGCGCGGCACGTACCAGGCGATGCCACGCGGCGGACACTGGCCGAGGCCGGGCCGCCCGGCGGTGACCGTCCGGTACGGCAGGCCCGTCGCACCACGGGAGGGGGAGAGCGTCCGGGAGTTCGGCGCGCGGCTGGAGGACGCGGTCGGGCGGCTGTGGGTCGAGCACGACGAGGGCTGGTGGAACGCCCTGCGCGCCCCCGTGCCCCGGCTCACGCCGCGCGGACCGGCGGCGGCCCCGTGGCGGCGGATCTGGGAGTCCACCCGGCCCGTCCCCGTGGCACGCCGCCGCGTCTGGCCGCGCTGACGTCAGGCGACGGTCCCCAGCACCACCTGCGTGACGTTGGGGACCTCGCCGAAGATCTTCGTCCCGGCCCCGAACCCGGACGCCCGGACCCGCATCGCGGGCATCGGACCGAACCCGGCGCACAGCGTGACCAGGAGCGCCGTGCCCGTCGGCGTGCTCATCTCCGCGTCGAGGTCGTGCCCGACGACCGGCGCCCCGGCACGGGCCAGCAGCTCGACGACGGCGGGTCCCGGGTTGGGCAGCAGCCCGTGCCGGGTGTGGATCAGCCCCCGGCCCACCGGGACCGGCGTGGCGCGCACCTCGTCCACGCCGAGCGTCTCCAGCGCCGCGCAGGTGCCGACGATGTCGACGATCGCGTCGTGCCCGCCGACCTCGTGGAAGTGGACCTCGTCCGGAGGCTGCCCGTGCACCCGGCCCTCCGCCTCGGCGAGGGTACGGAACACCGCCAGCGAACGCTCCCGTACCCGCTCCGGCAGCCCGGCCGCCTCGATCAGCTCCACGATCGCGGCGTGCGGCCGGGCCACCGCATCGTCGCGCACCTCCACCACCGCGCGGGTGGCCGCCAGGCCGCCGCGCGACACGTGTTCGACCTCCAGCGCCCAGCCGGGCAGGTCGAGCCGTCGGAGGACCGCACGGACCTCCGCCAGGTCGGCCCCCGCGTCGAGCAGCGCGCCGAGCGCCATGTCACCGGCCACCCCGGCGAAACAGTGGAACCAGGCCACCGTGGTCATCGCAGCATCCTCCAGGCCAGCGCCGCGGCGCCCAGGCCGTCGTCGATCCCCGTCGTCACCAGGCCCGGCGCGCCGGCGGTGAGCGCCGCCGCCAGCGCCGCCAGCCCGCCGAACGACGCGCCGTACCCCACGCTGGTCGGCACGGCCACCACGGGCCGGTCCGTCATCCGCGCCACCACCGACGGCAGCGCGCCGTCCATCCCCGCCACCACGAGCAGCACCCGCGCCCGGTCGAGCACGGGACGCGCGGCGAGCAGGCGGTGCAGACCGGCCACGCCCACGTCCGCCACCCGCTCCACCGGCAACCCGAACGCCGCCAGGGCGGCCACCGCCTCCTCGGCCACGGGGCCGTCGGCGGTCCCCGCCGAGAGCACGGCCACCGGCGGCCCGCCGCGCACAGGCCGAGGTCCGGTGAGCGTCACGAGCCCGGACCGCGCGTTGTACGACGCCCCGGGCACGATCTCGCGGGCGGCCTCGTACCGGGCGAGGTCGGCGCGGCGCAGGAACGCGGCCTCGGCGTCCCGCGCCAGCAGCGCCGTCACCCGCTCGCGGATGTCCGCGAGGCTCAGGTCTCCCGCTTCCGCCGACACGGCGACCGGCCGGCTCATCGGGCGGTGCCCATGTTCACCAGATGGGCGGCGTAGCCCGCGCCGTAGCCGTTGTCGATGTTCACCACCACCACGCCTGGCGAACAGGAGTTCAGCGCCGACAGCAGCGCCGCCGATCCCGGCATGGCCCCGCCCGCCGACGTCGGCAGCGCGACGACCACGCACCTGACCAGGCCCGCCACCACCGAAGCCAGCGCTCCGCCGGTGCCGTCCGCGACGATGACGGCCCCCGGGTCACCGAGCCCGGCGGTCCACCCCGGCATCCGCGCGGGATCGTCCAACGGCGCGGCGAAACGACGTTCCACGTGGCTGCCCATCGCGTCGGCCACCAACGCAGCCTCCTCCGCCACCGGCTCGTCCTCCGGCCGCCAGGCCACCACCGCCACCCGCCCGGTGCGGGGCACGGTGGCCGGGGAAAGGACGGCCAGCCGTGCCCGCTCGCAGATCCGCGCGTCGGGGAAGGCTGCGCGCAGCGCGTCCAGCGTCGCCCGTGACGCCCGGGTGGCCAGCACGTTCACGCCACCCGCCCCGACCAGGCTCGCGGCGATGGAGACCACCTCCCGGGGCGTCTTGCCCTGGCAGAAGATCGCCTCCGGATGGCCGCGGCGCCTGACCCGGTCCAGATCGACGCGGGCGAAACCGAGGTCCTCGAACGCCGTGCCGGTCATGCCCGCACCACCGGCAGTCCGAGGGCGGCGTTGTGGCTGCCCTGCCGGTAGGCCTCCAGATCGAGCGTGACGTACCGGAACCCGGCGTCCCGCACCCCGGCCACGATCTCCGCGGCGAGCGCCACCGCCCGGGGCAGCGCGTGCCGGTCCAGTTCGATCCGGGCCAGGTCACGGCCCTGGTCGCGGACCCTCACCTGGCCGTCGAAGCCGAGACGCCGCAGCGCCTCCTCGGCGTGCTCGATCCGCCGCAGCCCTTCGGCGGTGACCGGCACCCCGTAGGCGACGCGGGAGGCCAGGCAGGCCGCCGACGGCTTGTCCCAGGCCGGCAGTCCCAGCTCGCGGGCCGCCCACCGTACCTCCGCCTTGCCGAGCCCCGCCTCGACCATCGGGAAACGCGCGCCCCGTGCCCGCGCCGCCGCCTGGCCGGGCCGGTGGTCGGCCAGGTCGTCGACGTTCACCCCGAGCAGGATCTCCCGGCCCCGCGCCCCGTCCGCCCGGGCCAGCGCGGACAGCACCGTCAGCAGCGCCTCCTTGCAGAACCGGCACCGGTCGGCCCCGTTGCGCACATACCGGTCGTCTCCCAGCTCGTCGGTGGCCACCAGCCGGTGCCGCATCCCGAACCGCGCCGCCATGTCGCAGGCGGCGGCCAGCTCCGCACGCGGCAGGGACGCGGAGTCGGCGGTCACCGCCAGCGCCCGTTCACCCAGCTCCTCGTGCGCGAGGTAGGCCAGCAGCGTGCTGTCGACCCCACCCGAGTACGCGACGACCGCGCCGGGCAGCCCCGCCAGCAGCCTCCGCAGCTCCACCAGCTTGCGCCCTGCCACCGTGGGATCGACCGGCACACCCCCACGACCCTGCTCGGAATCTCGGCGGTCGGCCACACGGGCCTCCTTTCGGCAGCCATCGAACCGCCATGGAACGTTAGGCGCGCCACCCCGCCCCGGAATCCGTCACCTGACTTGCCCTGGCCGACCTGGCGTGGTTCGTCCCGCGCGTGGCGGGCGGGGTCCTTCCGGGAGCGTCCGGCCGGGCGCGATCGTGAGGGCCACCGACGGAGGGGGAGGGCCGATGGCCGAGTGGAGACGGGCCCGCGAACGACGCCGCCAGGAGATCGTGGAGGCGGCCTGCCGGGTCTTCGCGCGCCAGGGCGTCGACCGCACGACGATCCGGGAGGTGCAGCGGGAGGCCGGGCTGTCGGCGGGCGCGGTGTACTCCTACTTCCCCAGCAAGGAGGCCCTGCGCAAGGCCGCGACGGCGACGGTCATGGCGTCGCTGGCCACGACCGTCGCCAGG
>DATADI010000399.1:0-2408 GCA_036258615.1 Thermomonospora sp.
CTGGGCCATCGCCGCGCTCACCGCCGCATCCGGGCTGCTCGTCGCCGCGCGCATGTACGAAACCCGCCCGACCACCACCCAGGCGGGCTAACGGCCCGGCCGACAGGCAACACTCGAACCGGTCTCCCAGAACGGCCGGACCGCTGGAGGATAGCCGGCGCGGCCTCTAGGAGGGCGCTGAAAAACCGAGGGCGCTGAAAAACCCGATCAAGCGGGCGGTGTGTCTGGGGGGTCGCGCGGCGCTTGCCTGGGATGATCTTCGGGTGCAGGGTGTGGAGGCTCCGGAGCGGGAGTTGTGGGACGCCGGCGAGGTGGTCGGTCATCTCGTTGCGGCGGGCAGCATGTTCGCGTTTTTGGCCGAGCACCGCGCGGCGTTGTTCCCGGATGAGGACTACGCGGATCTGTTCACCCCGGGGGTGGGCCGGCCGTCGTTGCCGGCGACCCGGATGGCGGCGGTGCTGACGCTGCAGGCGCTGCACGATCTGTCGGACCGGGAGTGCGCCGAGGCGGTCCGGTGCGATCTGCGGTGGAAGGTGGCCTGCGGGTTGTCGCTGCTGGATGAGGGCTTTGACCCCTCCACGCTGACCTACTGGCGGCGGCGGATTGCAGCCTCGGAGCGGCCGCACCGGATCAACGACGCGATCCGGCGGGTGATCGAGGCGACCGGGGTGCTGCGCGGGCGGCGGCGCCGCGCGGTGGACTCCACGATCGTCGACGACGCGGTGGCCACCCAGGACACGGTGACCCAGCTGATCGGCGCGATCCGGCGGGTGGCC
This sequence comes from Thermomonospora sp., assembly GCA_036258615.1. Taxonomy (GTDB): domain Bacteria; phylum Actinomycetota; class Actinomycetes; order Streptosporangiales; family Streptosporangiaceae; genus Thermomonospora. The sequence goes on from DATADI010000399.1 coordinate 777, forward strand.
CGGGAGGTGCCCGGCGCGGCCGCGGTGATCGCGGCCGAGTGCACCGGCCACGACTACTCCCGCCCGGGAAAACCACGCATCGACTGGACCGACCCCGAAGCCAAGGACGCGCTGGTGTCGGCGCTGGTCACCGACGCGAACGCGGTGGTCGCGGCGCTGGAGCGCGCCGAGCTCGACGAGCGGGCCACCGCGGCGCTGGCGTTGCTGGCGCTGGTGGCCGGGCAGGACGTGGAACCGGCGGAGGGCTCCGACGGCCGCGATGGGCGGTGGCGGATCGCGCGGCGGGTGGCCCCGGAGCGGGTGATCTCCACCGTCGACCCGGAGGCCCGGCACACCCGCAAGTCCCAGCACAACCGCAAAGACGGCTACCGCGCGCACCTGGTGGGTGAACCCGAGACCGGGCTGATCACCGACGAGCAGCTGACCCAGGCCGCCGGGCCGGACAACGCCGACGCCGCGGTCGCCGCGCAGTTCCTGGCCCGGACCGGGCCGCAAGCCAGCACGCCGCAGGACAACGAGCCGCGCGACAACGAGCCGCGCGACAACGAACCGCGCGACGCGAGCTGCGGCGAGGCCGCCGACACTGCGCCGGTCGACGAGGCCGCCGACGACAAGGCTGGGCGCAGGCCCGGCAACGAGGAAGTGGTCTGGTACGCCGACTCGGCGTACGGCACCGGGGAGTTCCGCGAGGCGATCGAGCGGGCCGGACACCGTGCGGTGATCAAGCCCAGGCCGGTGCAGCCCGCCGTCGAGGGCGGATTCACCTGCGATGACTTCACCGTTGACGAGCGGGCCGGCACCGTCACCTGCCCGGCCGGGAGGATCCGGCCCCTGTCGCCGAGTCGGACCGCGACCTTCGGCGCCCTGTGCCGCGACTGCCCGCTACGCGCCCGCTGCACCACATCGAAGACGGGGCGCTCGCTGACCCTGCACGAACGCGACGACCTGCTGCGCGCCGCCCGCGCGGTCTGGGCCGCCGATCCAGACCTGCGTGAGGACTACCGCCAGCACCGACCGAACGTCGAGCGCACCGTCGCCCAGGTCGCCACCCGCGGCGGACGGCGGATCAAGCTGCGCTACCGCGGCACCGTCAAGAACAACGCCTGGCTCAAGCGCCGCACCGCGGCGCTCAACCTGCGCGTCCTCCTCGGGCGCGGGCTCGCCCGCATCAACGGGGCCTGGGTCCTCGCCACCTGACCAGCAGCCCGGGAGGCCGCCGAGCACCGCCCGAAGCTCGGCCGGCCGTGCCCCGGCACGCCACCGGACGCTCATCTCGGTCGCCCACCGGCTCCCCCGGACCAGAAACGCCCGCAGCTCCGCCCGACCCGGTCCCGCCCCTCCGATCCGCCGAACCGGCTACTTCAGCGCCGTCCTAGGCTAACTCGGCCGATTCGAGATGTATCAGGTAACCGCCGTCGTGCCCGTGCAGCACGTTCCCGGCGCCGCCTGCTGGCTCGTTGGTGGTAGCCGGGGCGAGGACGGTGCGAAGCCGGGACACCCTGCTCCGCAGGGTGAGTTCGGCGGACAGTGGGGGCGAAGCACCCCATAGCACCGTGGCCAGCTCGTCGAGCGTCACCAGCTTGTCGGGTGCGGTGAGCAGCCGCAAGCAGCGAATGCTGCTGGCACGGCTGC
>DATADI010000400.1:0-5661 GCA_036258615.1 Thermomonospora sp.
GGCCGCCCGCACCCGAGGTGCGGGCGGCCTCCGTCGTGTCAGGCGCCCGGCCGGGGCAGGACGTGGCCGCGGGCCTCGGCGTAGCGGTCGCGCACGGCGGGGACCGGCGGGGCCTCGTAGGTGCGGACGCCGGGACGGTCCCAGCGGGGCGGCTCGGGCGTTCCCGACAACACCCAGGCGGCCTGGACGGCGGCGCCCTCCGCCACGTACTCGCCCGGGGGCGGCACGACGACGGGACGGCCGAGGACGGACGGCGCGATCCGCCGGACCGCCTCCGACCGGGCCGCGCCGCCGACCAGCAGGACCCGGGAGACGGGGACGCCCTGCGCGGTGAGCGCGTCGAGCCCGTCGGCCAGCCCGCACAGCATCCCCTCGACCGCCGCGCGCGCCAGATGGGCCGGGGTGGCGGTGGACAGCCGCAGGCCGTGCAGGGCGCCGGTCGCGTCGGGCCGGTCGGGTGTCCGCTCGCCCTCCAGGTAGGGCACCAGCACCAGGCCGTCCGCGCCGGGCGGGGCCGACAGCGCCAGCCGGGACAGCTCCGCGTGGCCGACGCCGAGCATCGTGGCCGCCGCGTCCAGGACCCGGGCGGCGTTGAGCGTGCACACCAGCGGCAGGAACCGGCCCGTGGCGTCGGCGAACCCGGCGACCGTGCCGGTGGCGTCGGCGGCGGGCCCGTCCGCCACGGCGAACACCGTCCCGGAGGTCCCGAGGGAGACGACCACGTCACCGGCTCGCAGGCCGAGACCGAGCGCCGCCGCCATGTTGTCCCCCGTGCCCGCCGAGACGACGACGCCCTCGGGCGTACGGCCCGCGACGGCCGAGGGGGCCAGCACACGCGGCACCCGCGGCTCGTGCCCGAGGGCCATGCGCAGCAGGTCGGGCCGGTACTCCCCCGTGGCCGGGGACCAGTAGCCGGTGCCCGACGCGTCGCCCCGGTCGGTCACCAGCGCGCCGGTGAGCCGCCAGGTCAGGTAGTCGTGCGGCAGGCACACCGAGGCGGTGCGGGCGGCGGCCTCCGGTTCGTGGCGGGCCAGCCAGCGCAGCTTGGTGACGGTGAACGACGCGACCGGCACCAGGCCGGTGGCCTCGGCCCAGACGTGCGGGCCGCCCAGTTCGGCGACGAGGTCACGGGCGGCACCCGCCGAACGGGTGTCGTTCCACAGCAGCGCCGGGCGGACGACCTCATCGGACTCGTCCAGGCACACCATCCCGTGCTGCTGCCCGGCGACGCCCACGGCCGCGCCGTCGCCGAGGCCGCCCGCGTCGGCGCGCGCGGACCGCAGCGCCTCCCACCAGTCCGCCGGGTCGGCCTCCGTGCCGTCGGGATGCGCGGCCCGCCCGGAGCGGACGATCCGCCCCGTCGCGGCGTCGGCGACCACGACCTTGCAGGACTGGGTGGAGGAGTCCACCCCGGCCACCAGCGGCATGTCAGCGGGCCCCGAGCAGGTGCTCGACGGCGAGCTGGTCGAGCCTGGCGTGGTGGTGGCCCCGGCGGCCGGCCTCCTCGGGGTCGAAGTCGTCGCGGTCCAGGTCGGCGTAGGTCTCGCCGGGGGCCAGGGTCGGCTCGGCGAGCCTGTCGACGCGGGCGGCGGCCAGCGCCTCCCGCACCTCCGGGTCGGCGCGGAACGCCCGTACCCGCTCCCGCAGGATCAGATAGGTGCGCATGTTGGCGGCGGCCGAGGCCCACACCCCGTCGGCGTCCTCGGTCCGGCCGGGCTTGTAGTCGAAGTGGCGGGGGCCGTCGTAGCCGCCGTTCTCCAGCAGGTCCACCAGGAAGAAGGCGCTCTTGACGTCGCCGTGCCCGAACACCAGGTCCTGGTCGTACTTGATGCCGTGCTGCCCGTTGAGGTCGATGTGGAAGAGCTTGCCGTGCCACAGCGCCTGGGCCACGCCGTGCACGAAGTTCAGGCCCGCCATCTGCTCGTGCCCCACCTCGGGGTTCAGGCCGACCATCTCGGGGTGCTCCAGCTCGCCGATGAACGCCAGCGCGTGCCCGATCGTCGGGAGCAGGATGTCGCCGCGCGGCTCGTTCGGCTTGGGCTCCAGCGCGAACCGCAGGTCGTAGCCCTTGTCGCGGACGTAGCCGCACAGCACGTCCAGGGCCTCCTTGTACCGGTCCAGGGCGGCGCGCACGTCCTTGGCGGCGTCGGTCTCGGCGCCCTCCCGGCCGCCCCAGCACACGTAGGTGCGGGCGCCCAGCTCGGCGGCCAGGTCGACGTTGCGCATCACCTTGCGCAGCGCGTACCGCCGCACGTCCCGGTCGTTGGCGGTGAACGCGCCCTCCTTGAACACCGGATGGGTGAACAGGTTGGTCGTCGCCATCGGCACCACCAGGCCGGTGGCGTCCAGCGCCTTGCGGAACGCGGCGACGGCCGCCTCCCGGTCCGGCTCGGTGGCCAGCAGGTCGTCGTCGTGGAACGTCACCCCGTACGCGCCCAGCTCGGCGAGCCGGTGCACGGCCTCCACCGGGTCCAGCGGCGGGCGCGTCGCGTCGCCGAACGGGTCGCGGGCCTGCCAGCCCACGGTCCACAGCCCGAAGCTGAACCGGTCGTCCCTGGTCGGTTCGTACATCCGCCACCCTCCCCTGACCGCGCCCGACCTGTGTCGAAGCGCTTCGACAACGACGTTAGGATCCGCCCTCCACAGTGTCAACGCCGGGCGGATCCGGGAAGGCCCCGCCCCGGCGGTCCCGGGACGGGGCCTGGGCGCTCACCGCAGCGAGAACCCGCTGATCCGCAGGTCTCCGGAGAACACCAGGTACACGTCCTGGCGGCCGGCGGCCCTCCGGAGTCCGGCCGTGACGGTCGCGTACGTGTAGCGCCCGCCCGTCGCGGTGACGCGCGCCGTGCCCGCGACCGGACCGGTGGGCGACCCGAGACGGACCTGGACGGCGCCGTCGCCGGTCGCGGCGACCCGGGCGGTGAAGGTGCGGGCTCCCTCACCGAGCGAGGCGTCGGCGAACCTCAGCCAGTCGCCGGTAGAGACGCCGACGGCCTCCCCGCGCACCGTGGTCTCGTCCACCAGGTCCACGCCGTGGTAGTCGTCGAAGTCGATGGCCCGGGTGTCCCTGGACAGGTCGCGGGGCGGGATCCGCTCGCCCCGCACCCTGAGCGTGGCACGCCCCCGGATGTCGGCGGAGGACGCGCCCACCATCAGGTCGTGTGCGGAGTCCTCGACCACCCACCGGTTGCGGGTGACGTCCCAGTGGGCCAGGTCGGCGACCTTCAGCGTGAGCTGGACCGTGGTCGTCTGACCCGGCCGCAGCCGCACCTTCTGGAAGGCGCGCAACTGCCTGAGGGGCTGCTTGTTCCGCGAGGTCCGCTGGCGGGTGTAGAGCTGGACGACCTCCTGGCCGGCGTTCCGGCCGGTGTTGGTCACGTCCACGCTGACGGTCACGGTGTCGCGTCCGGACACCGAGGGGTCGCTGACCCTGGGCTCGCCGTACCGGAACCTCCCGTACGACAGGCCGTGCCCGAACGGGTAGAGCGGCGTGCCCCTGAAGTACAGGTACGTGCGGTCGCGCTTGATGATGTCGTAGTCGAGGATGTCGGGCAGGTCCGTCTCCGACCGGTACCAGGTCTGCGGCAGGCGCCCGCCCGGGTCGGCGTCGCCGAACAGCACGTCGGCCAGCGCGTTGCCGGTCTCCGCCCCGGCGTGCGACGTCCACAGGATCGCCGGGACGTGCTCCTGCTCCCAGGTGAGCGTGGTGGGGTAGCTGTTCTCCACGACCACGATGGTGTTGGGGTTGGCCTTGCGGACGGCCTTGATCAGCGCCGACTGGGCCTCCGACAGCGCCATGGTGGTCCGGTCGTGGTTCTCACGGCCGTTGATGAAGGGCATGCTCCCGACCACCACGACGGCCGCGTCGGCCCCGGTGGCCGCCTCGACCGCGTCGTCCACCCCGCTGCGGACGGTCTCGACGGAGAAGCGGGTCGCGCCCTCGGCGGTCGCGGCTCCCAGGATGAGGGTGCCGTCGTCCCGCACGGTCACGTAGTTGTTCGGGCCCTCCCAGGTCTCCGGGGTCTCGTAGCCGGTGTACCGGATGACGACCTGGCCGTCGCCCGCCTCCTCCAGCTTGAACATCTGGGAGACGAACCAGCCGTTGGGCTGCTCCTGGGTGTTGCCGAAGGTGGACTGCGGCGAGAAGTCGGTCCGGCCCACGAACCTGCCGTTGGCCGCGTTGCGCAGGGTCAGGACGCCCTGGCCCCAGTTGAAGACGTCGAACCTCTCGGTGTCGCCCGCCGTGGTGCCGGTGGCCCTGAGCACGCCGCCCGCGCCGGTCATGCCGGACACGTACCTGCCCGTCCCGGCGACCTTGAGGGCGATGCGGTCCACCGCCTCGGTGCCGGTGACCGTGCCGCGCGCGCCGAGCCGCTTCCTGATGCCGTCCAGCGGGGTGACCTTGTAGGGCAGGCCGCCGGAGTACCAGTCGGTGTACAGCGTCTGCGCCAGCGGCCCGACCACGGCGACCCTGCCGGTCCGGGCGGCGTCCAGCGGCAGGGTGCGGCCGGAGTTCTTCAGCAGGACGGTGCCCTCCACGGCGGCCTGCCGCGCCAGCGCCCGGTGCGCCGGGGCGTTGATCACGTCCCTGGTGATGCCGCCGTACGGGCCGCCGCCCGGATCGAACTCCCCGAGCCGGAACCGGACGGACAGCCCGTTGCCGACGGCGCGGTCGATGTCGGCCTCGGTGAGCAGCCTCCGGGCGAGGGCCTCCCTGACCGAGGCGATGGTCTTCGTGGGGTCGGTGTCGTCCACCGTGAAGCTGTCCAGCCCGGCCTTGATCAGGGCGGCGGCGGCCTCGGCCTGGGTGGCGTAGTACCGCTGGGACCCGGTGAGGTTGTTGGGGCCGCCCGCGTCGGTGACGTTGAACAGCCTGCGGCCGGTCCAGGCGCGGACGACGTCGTTGTGGTCCGGGTGGGCCGTCATCGGCCGGCCGTTGACCAGGTTGTACGCCGACATCACGCCGGTGGCGGCGTCGGCGGTGAGGGCGGCCCTGAACGCCGGCTCGTCGTACTCGTGCTTGACCCGCGGCGGCAGGTTGGAGGAGGTGGTGTCGCGCCGGACCTCGTTGTTGTTGGCCAGGTAGTGCTTGAGCACCGGGGCGGCCCGCAGGTGGTCGGGGTCGTCGCCCTGGATGCCCTGTCCGTAGGCGGTGGAGATGGCGCCGGTCAGCCGGGCGTCCTCGGAGTAGCCCTCCTCGTTGCGGCCCCAGCGCGGGTCGCGCAGCAGGTTGACCACGGGCGCCCAGAGCTGGAGGCCCCACACGTCGGGGTCGATGGCGTGGTAGCCGCGCGCCTCGGTGCCGACCACCGCGCCGACCTTCCTGACCAGCTCGGGGTTCCAGGTGGAGCCGAGCCCGACGGCCTGGGGGAACACCGTGCCCCGGGCCGTCCGCACCACGCCGTTCGCGTTGCGGTCGGTGGACCAGCCGATGCCGTGCAGCGCCTCGGTGCCGGTCTTGAACGGCCGGATGCCGAGCCGGGGGATCGCCGGCTGGTACTGGTGGAGCATCGCGATCTTCTCGTCCAGGGTCAGCCGGCCCAGCAGGTCGGCGACCCGGGTGTCCAGGGCCAGCCGCGGGTTCTGGAAGGGCGGGGTCTCCCGGGCGGCGGCCCGCGGGGCCGTCAGGCCCAGGGTCAGGGACACGGCGAGGGCCGCCGC
>DATADI010000401.1:0-3796 GCA_036258615.1 Thermomonospora sp.
GCCCCGTCGCGGCGAGCCCGGCGGCGGTGATCGCCAGGTGCCGGTCACGGCGGCCGGGCGTCTCCCCGGCCCGCTCGTGCCAGCCGGGCCCGTGCACCGCCCGCATCAGCGCGTCGTCGGCGTTGCCCGCCTGCTGCCGCACGCTCACCCACCAGGACGCGGGCCGCACCGGGTGCACGGTCCGGCGCTCGCCGCGCACCAGCCGCCACCCGTCACGTTCCAGCCGCAGCGCCAGGTCGGCGTCCTCCCGGAAGGCCCGGGGGAACCGTTCGTCGAAGCCCCCGGACTCGGCCAGCGCGGCCCGCCGGTACGCCATGTCGGCGGTGATCCACCGGGCCGTGGCCAGGCCCGCCGTGCCCCGCTCCCAGTCCGTCGGCCGGCGGCCCTCCGGCACCGGTACCTCGATCCGGCCCTGCACCCCGGCGACCTCGGGCGGCTGCGCGGCCAGGTCCTCGGCGAGGCGTTCGCACCAGTCGCCGGACACCCGCACGTCGTCGTCCAGGAACGCCACCCACGGCGTGGTGGTGCACCGCCAGCCCAGGTTGCGGGCCCCGGCGGGCCCCATCCCGCCGGACGCCACCACCTCGGTGATCTTGGCGAGGTCGTCGGGCGGCTCCAGCGGCGGCCCCCCGAAGGGCCGGTCGTCCACCAGCACGACCCGCTCCGGCGGCGGGCCCTGGGCGGCGGCCAGCGCCTCCAGGCAGGCGCGCAGGCAGGGACGGCCCAGCGTCGGGACGACGACCGAGTACCCGCTCATCGCCGCACCGTGAACGGGCCGATGGCCAGCAGGTCCACCGGCGTGGAGCCGAAGCACTCCAGGGCGTCCCGGATGTCGTCCACCATGGGCCGCCCGGCGGTGTTGAGGCTGGTGTTGACCAGCACCGGCAGGCTCGTGCGCCGCTCGAAGGCCGCCAGCAGGCGCGCCACCAGCGGCTCCCCCTCGGGGTCGACGGTCTGCACCCGCGCGGTGCCGTCCACGTGGACCACGGCGGGGATGCGGTCCTGCCAGTGCGGCGCGACGTCGTGCACGAACAGCATGTACGGGCTCGGGATCGGCCCGCGTTCGAAGATCTCGGCGGCCCGGTCCAGCCGGACCATCGGCGCCACCGGCCGGAACTGCTCGCGGCCCTTGACGTCGTTGAGCCGCTCCAGGTTGGCGCGCCGCCCCGGATGCGCCAGCAGCGACCGGTGCCCCAGCGCCCGGGGCCCGAACTCCGCGCGGCCCTGCACCCACGCCACGATGCCGTCGTCCGCCAGGACCTCGGCCGCCGCCTCCGCCACGTCCGCGGGCCGCTCGTAGGGCACCCGGGCGCGGCGCAGCGCCGCCTCGATCTCCTCGTCGGTGAAGCCCCGGCCGAGGTCGGCCCCGGTCATCGTCCAGGACGGCTCCCCGCCCGCCGCGGCCAGGTGCAGCGCGGCGCCCAGCGCGGTGCCCGCGTCGCCCGCCGCGGGCTGCACCCACACCTTCTCGAAGGGGCCCTGCTGGGACAGCACGGTGTTGGCGACGCAGTTGAGCGCGGTGCCCCCGGCCATCGCCAGGGTGCGGTCCCCGGTGCGCTCGTACAGCCAGGACGCCAGGTCCAGCAGGACCTCCTCCAGGCGGCGCTGCACGCTGGCGGCCAGGTCGGCGTGGGCCTCGGTCCACTCCTCGCCGGGGCCCAGCGCCGGTGCCAGGTCGCCCCAGTCGACCGGTTCGGTGACGAAGCCGCCGTCGTCGGTCGCACGCACCTTCTCGCGGAGAAAGTCCAGGTGACGCGGCTTTCCATAGGACGCCAGGGCCATCACCTTGTACTCGTCGGAAGACCGCAGGAATCCCAGATGGGCGGTCAGCTCCTCGTACATCAGCCCGAGGGAATGGGGCAGGCGCTGACCGGCCAGCGGCTCCAGCACGCCGTCACGGTAACGGCCCGCCAGATGCGAATGGGCCTCTCCGCGCCCGTCGCACACCAGCACGCTGCACGAACGGTCGCCGACCGCCAATCCCGCCGATGCGGCGTGCGCCACATGGTGCGGCAGGAACGTCGCCCGCGACGGATCCAGCCCGGGAAGCGCGTCGGCGAGGAAGCCGGGCGCCTGCCGCGCGAATTCGGTGCGCAGATGGTCGAAGGGGTCGTCCAACCCGAGTTCGCTCACCGGCGGGACGAGCGACGGGTCGTAGGAGAACCCCACGAGGTCGATCTGGTCGGGCGTCAGCCCCGCCCGCTCCAGGCACCACGCCGCCGCCGACGACGGCTGCTCCCACGCGGAGAACGGCACGGGTCTCTTGCCGTGCTTGCGGCGGCTGAACCGTTCCTCCTCGGCCGCCGCCACGACCTGCCCGTCGATGACGAGGGCCGCCGCCGGATCGTGGAACACGGCATTGACGCCAAGTACCCGCATCGTCCCTCCAGCGTGAAAGCAACGTGACGAGCGGCCTTTTCTCCTGAGAAATACCGCTCAAACACCGCGCGCCCCGACCGCCGGTGACGCCGTGCTTCCGGAGGTCCCGCCATAACGACACGGACGGATCGGGCGTTTCAGGTGCATCTTTCGGGAGAGTGCTCTGTCCGTGCGCCTGAGAAGCACGGCGCATTCGCCGTCACCGGTGTGAGCGGTGGCGGGCAGGGGCGGCGCCCGCGAGAACGACGGGCGCGCACGGGCCCGGGGGGCGGCCGGGAGAACAGGCGCACCTCGACGTGACCACCGCGGAGGAGAAGCCTTTGATCATCCATATGGTTTCCGAACACGCCAGCCCGCTGGCGGTGCTGGGGGGTGCGGACGCGGGCGGGCAGAACGTCCACGTCGCGGCGCTGGCCACGGCGCTGGCGGCGCGCGGCCACGACGTCACGGTGCACACCCGGCGGGACGCGCCCGACCTGCCCGACCGGGTCCCGCTGGCCCCGGGGGTCGTGGTCGAGCACGTGCCCGCCGGGCCGCCGCGGCCGGTCCCCAAGGACGAGCTGCTGCCGTGGATGCCCGAGTTCGCCGAGTGGCTGGCCCGCCGGTGGGTCGCCGAGCGCCCCGACGTCGTGCACGCGCACTTCTGGATGAGCGGGTACGCCGCGCTGGCCGCCGCCGAGGGCCTCGGCGTGCCGGTCGCGCAGACGTTCCACGCCCTCGGCGTCGTCAAGCGCCGCCACCAGCGGGAGGCCGACACCAGCCCGCCCGAACGGCGCTGGCTGGAGCCCCGCGTCGCCCGGGAGGTGCAGGCGGTCATCGCGACCTGTTCCAACGAGGTCCAAGAACTATGCGCGTATAGAGTCCAGCCGGACTCCGCGGTGGTCATCCCGTGCGGCGTCGACCTCGGGCTGTTCCGCCCGACCGGCCCCGTCGCCCCGCGCGGCGACCGGCCCCGGGTGCTGAGCATCGGCCGGATGGTGCCGCGCAAGGGCATCGACACCGCCATCGAGGCCATCGCCCAGGTCCCCGGCGCCGAGCTGCTGGTCGCCGGGGGGCCGGGCGCGGCCGCGCTGGACGACGACCCGGAGGTGCGGCGGCTGCGGGCCCTGGCCGCCGAGCACGGCGTGGCCGACCGGGTGGTCTTCCTGGGCCGGGTGCCGCACGACGAGGCCCCGGCCCTGATGCGCTCGGCCGACGTCGTGGTCAGCGTCCCGTGGTACGAGCCGTTCGGGATGGTCCCGGTGGAGGCGATGGCCTGCGGCACCCCGGTGATCGCCTCGGCGGTCGGCGGGCACCTCGACACCGTCATCGACGGCGTCACCGGGCTGCACGTTCCGCCCCGCGACCCCGTCGCGCTCGCCGAGCGGCTGCGCGCGACGCTGGCGTCCCGCCGGTTCCGGGCCAGGCTGGGCCGCGC
>DATADI010000402.1:0-2116 GCA_036258615.1 Thermomonospora sp.
AGGATCGCCACGGCGCCGGCCGCCGCGGCCTGGGCGGCGTAGTCGGCGCCGTGCGCGCGGGCGCCGGGCAGCGCGGCGTACAGGTCGCCGGGCATCACCTGCCGGGAGTCATGGGTGATGCCCGTCACCGCGACGCGGGACAGGCCGGGCGCGTCCTCGGGCAGGGACAGCAGCGCGGCCAGCCCCGGCAGCGGGCGGGCGGGATTGGTGGTCGGGCGCATCACGGTTCTTTCGCGGCGGTCAGGAGCCGGACGTCACTATGCCGTCACGGCGGGAGAGTACTCGCACACCGTACCGAGCACGGTCAGTCCCCGGCGAAGATTCGGATCTTCGGCGGCCGTCCCCCGGTGGGCGGGATCTTCCGGGTCTTCAGCGCGAAGGACATCACGTCGCGGAAGACCGGCGCGGCCACCTCGCCACCATAGTGGCTCCCCCTGGTGGGCTTCTGCAGGACGACCTGCACCACGAGCTGGGGGTCGTCGGCCGGCGCGAACCCGGCGAACGAGGCGGTGTAGCCGCCGCCCTTGTAGCAGCCGCAGCGCGGGTTGGGGATGTTGGCGGTGCCGGTCTTGCCCGCCACCCGGTAGCCCTCGATCTGCGCCTTGGGGGCGGTGCCCTCGTTGGTGGTGGCGCCCTCCAGCATCCGCACGATCTCCTGCGCGGTGCCGTCGGCGATCACCCGGCGCTGCGCGGGCGGCGGCGCGGCGGTGAACGCGCCGTCCGGGCCGACGGTCCCGGCGATGAGGTTCGGCGCGACCCGCACGCCCCGGTTGGCGATGGTGGCGTAGACGCTGGCCATCTGCAGGGCGTTCACCGACACGGTCTGGCCGAACGAGATCGGGTACCGGTCGGTGCCGGACCACTTCGACGGCGGGCGCAGCAGCCCCGCGGTCTCGCCCGGCAGCCCGACCCCGGTGCGCTCGCCGAACCCGAACGCGCGCAGGTAGGCGTACAGCGTCCGGTCGTCGATGCGCTCGCTGGCCAGGATGGTGCCGACGTTGCTGGACTTGGCCAGCACCCCGGCGAAGGTCAGCCGCTCGGTCGGGTGCCGTGAGGAGTCGTGGAACGTCCGGTCGTACCGCTGGATGGAGTACGGCACCCGGAACACCGTGTCGGGGGTGACGCCGCCGCGTTCCAGGACGGCGGCGGCGGTGATCACCTTGTTGGTGCTGCCGGGCTCGTAGGCCTCCTCGACGACCGGGTTGCCCCAGTCGTCGGCCTCCCCGTACCGGTTGGGGTCGTAGCCGGGCGCGGTCGCCATGGCCAGGATCCGGCCGGTGCGCGGGTCGAGCACGATGACGCTGCCGCTGCGCGCCCCGGTGCGGCGGACCTGCTCCTCGATGGCCTCCTGCGCCTTGGCCTGGACGTCGCGCAGCAGGGTCAGCCGCAGGCCCGTGCCGGGCACCGGCGGGCGCTTGCTGTCCTCGCCCATGGGGATGTGCTGGCCGCTGGGGCTGATCTCGATCCGCTGCCAGCCGTCCTTGCCCGCGAGCCGGGCGTTCATGGCGGACTCCAGCCCGGCGCCGCCCCTGCCCTCACCGTTCACGAACCCTATGACGCCGGCGGCGAGCGAGTCGTTGGGGTAGATGCGGCGGTACTCCGGCAGCGTGTCGATGCCCGGGAAGCGCAGCGCCTCCACCATCCGGCCCTGGTCGGGGGTGACGCCCCGGGCCAGGTAGGCGAACCGGGTGCGCGGCGTGCTGATCACCTTGAGCACGTGGGCGGGCTCCAGGCCCAGCATCGGCGCCAGCGCCGCCACGATCCGCGGGCGCTGCTCCGCCTTGATCATGTACGGGTCGGCGTAGACGGCGCGGGCCTCCACGGTCTTGGCCAGCGGATGGCCCTCGGCGTCGGTGATGTCGCCGCGCACGGCGGGCAGCTCCAGCGTGTGCAGCCGCTGGTCGACGGCCCGCGCGGCGTACACGTCGGACTCGATGGTCTGCAGCTGCACGAGCCGCCCGGCGAACAGCGACAGCACGAACGCGATGACCAGCAGCCCGGCGTTGAGCCGCCGCATCGGGTCGCTGCGCCGGAACCGCATCCGCGGCAGGCGGCGCCCGCCGCCGGGAGGGCGTCCCCGGCCGCCGGTCCGCCCGGCACGCCCGCCGGAGGAGCC
>DATADI010000403.1:0-7435 GCA_036258615.1 Thermomonospora sp.
GTCCGGTGCCGTCCGCGTGGCCCGCGCCGACCGTGCGCAAGGACACGCCGCCGCCGCGGCCGACCGTGGCCGACCAGCCGGTGCCCGAGCAGGCCCGGCCGGAGCGGTCGGAGAACGACGCGCCCGCGGCCGACCCGGTCGTCCGGATCCTCAGCGGCACCCGGCGCTACCACACCTCCGACTGCGCGCTCATCGAGGACATCGGCGACGAGGCCGAGGACCTGGAGGCGCTGCCCCGGTCGGAGGCCCAGGCGCGCGGGTGCACACCGTGCCTGGTGTGCCAGCCCGACAAGGAGCACACCCGCGGCTGACGGCCGGGCTCAGCGGCGCCTGAGCTTCCTGCGCCTGACGTCGACGCCGCCGAACAGGGCCATCCCGGTCAGCCGGATCACCGGAGCCTCCGGGTCCACCGGGTCGTCGTCGGGCACGCCGGTGCCGCCGAACACGGCCGCGACCGAGCTGATCACCCGCACCCCCGGCGGCACCTTGATGGTGACGCCGCCGAAGACGCACGTGACGTTCACGGTCACCTCACGGCGGCTCAGGACCGCCTGCCGGAAGTCCAGGTCCACGCCGCCGAACGCGGTGAACACGGTGGTGTGCGGCTCGACCAGCCAGCGGCCCCTGCGTTCGGCGCCGCCGAACACCGCCACGATGCTCGCCGACTCGCGGCGCGGCTCCGGCAGCGGCGGGTCCTTCTCCAGCCGCACGCCCGGCCGCACGTCCGGGGAGGGGGCGGGCTCCTGCTCTCCGGGGAGGTCCGCCACCAGCGGCGTCAGTTCGGCGTACGTCCTGGCGTGGTAGACGGCGTCGATGCGTTCGGCGTGCTCCTCGGGGGTCAGCCGCCCCTCGGCGAGCGCCTCACGGAGCCGGTCGGCGACCCGGTCGCGGTCGGCGTCGGACGCACGCAGCGCGGCCGGGTCACCGGACGGCGCGGCGGGGCGGCTCGCACGCTCGGAGGATGTCTCAGGGAGGTTCACTCCCTCATCATCGCAAACGAGATACATCGCGAAAAGCCCCGCCGCGGGAGGGATCAGCCGGCCCGGCGCAGCCGCCAGACCAGCCCGAGGTCCTCGTCCCGGTGCACCGGCAGGTCCCCGGCGGGCTCGCCCTCCTCGACGCGGACGGCCAGCACCTCGGCGGCGATCTGCTCACCGTGGGCGCGCAGCGCCTCGGCGAGGTCCCCGGCGGTGGCTCCCTCGGCCCGCCACCACAGCTCGATCCGGTCGGTGACCTCCAGCCCGCTGGACTTGCGGGCGTCCTGCACCAGCCGGATCACCTCCCGGACCAGCCCGGCGCGGCGCAGCTCGGCGGTGATGGTCAGGTCGAGGGCGACGGTCTCGCCCGCCGCGCTCTCCACCGCCCAGCCGCTGCGCGGGCGCTCGGTGACGATCACGTCGTCGGGGCCCAGCCCGACCTCGCCGACCCCGTCGACCGTCAGGGTCACCGTCCCGTCGGCGCGCAGCGCGGCGACCAGCCCGGCGGGGTCGGCCCCGGTCACGGCCTTGGCGACCTTCGGGGCGTCCTTCCTGTACCGGCCGCCCAGGGCCCGGAAGTTCGGCTTGACCTCGTACTCGACGAGGTCGCCGCCGATGGCGGACAGGTCCTCGAAGTGCTCGACGTTCAGCTCGTCGGCGATCTGGGCGCGCAGCTCCTCCGGCAGGGCGGCCCAGCCGGGCGCGCCGACCAGGGCGCGGCCGAGGGGCTGCCGGGTGCGGACGCCGCTGGAGGCGCGGGCGGCCCGGCCCAGCTCGACCAGCCGCCGCACCAGCGCCATCCGCTCGGTGAGGGCCTCGTCCAGCAGGTCCTCGCGGACCTCGGGCCAGGAGGCCAGGTGCACCGACTCCGGGCCGTCGGCGGGCCGGATGACGTCCCAGACGTAGTCGGTCAGGAACGGCACGATCGGCGCCATCAGCCGGGTCAGCGTCTCCAGGCACTCGTACAGCGTGGCGAACGCCGACGCGCCCTCGGGGGTCTCCGGGCCCTCCCAGAACCGCCGCCGCGAGCGCCGCACGTACCAGTTGGACAGGTCGTCGACGAACTCGGCGAGGCGGCGGCCCGCGCGGGCGGTGTCGAACTGCTCCAGCGCGGCGTCCACCTCACGGACCGTGCGGTGCAGCTCGGCGAGCGCCCACCTGTCCAGCAGCGGCCGGTCGGCCGGGGCGGGGGCCTCGCCCATCCGCTCCGGCGTCCACGCCCCGCCCTGGCCCGCGCCGGCGGCGTTGGCGTACAGGACGAGGAACGAGGCGGTGTTCCAGTAGGTGAGGAGCACCTTGCGGACGATCTCCTCCAGCGCGGCGTGGCCGACGCGGCGGGCGGCCCACGGCAGCCCGCTGGAGGCCATGAACCAGCGCAGCGCGTCGGCGCCGTGCCGGTCCATGAGGGGGATCGGCTCCAGCACGTTGCCGAGGTGCTTGCTCATCTTCCGGCCGTCCTCGGCGAGGATGAGCCCCAGGCACAGCACGTTCTCGTAGGAGGACCTGTCGAACACCAGCGTGCCGACCGCCATCAGCGAGTAGAACCAGCCGCGCGTCTGGTCCTGGGCCTCGCAGATGTACTGCGCCGGGTAGGACCCCTCGAACACGTCCTGGTTGCGGTACGGGGCGCCCCACTGGGCGAACGGCATCGAGCCCGAGTCGTACCAGGCGTCGATGACGTCGGGCACCCGCCGGGCCTCCTTGCCGCACTCGGGGCACGGGAAGGTCACGTCGTCCACGTACGGGCGGTGCGGGTCCAGTGCGGACAGGTCGCGCCCGGCGTGCTCGCCCAGCTCCTTCAGCGAGCCGATGGCGGTGACGTGGTCGTCCTCGCACAGCCACAGCGGCAGGGGGGTGCCCCAGTAGCGGCTGCGCGACAGCGACCAGTCGACGTTGTTGCGCAGCCACTCCCCGTACCGGCCCTCCTTGACCGTCTCGGGGAACCAGTTGGTGCGGGCGTTCTCCTCCAGCAGCCGGTCCTTGATCTGGGTGGTGCGGATGTACCAGGCGGGCAGCGCGTAGTACAGCAGCGCCGTGTGGCAGCGCCAGCAGTGCGGGTAGCTGTGCTCGTAGGACTCACCGCGGAACAGCAGGCCGCGTTCGGTGAGGTCCTTCAGCAGCGGCTCGTTGGCGTCCTTGAAGAACACCCCGCCCACCATCGGCACCGTGGACTCGAACCGCCCGTCCGGCCGGATCGGGTTGACCACCGGCATCCCGTTGGCACGGCAGGCGGCGAAGTCGTCGGCGCCGAACGCGGGCGCCAGGTGGACCATGCCGGTGCCGTCCTCGGTGGTCACGAAGTCGGCGGCGATGACGCGGTGCGCGTCGGGGATCTCGACGAAGTCGAACGGCCGCCGGTAGGTCAGCCCCACCAGCTCGGCGCCCGGGATGCGCTGGACGGCCTCCCAGCCCTCGCCCAGCACCTTGTCGAACAGCGGCTCGGCGACCACGACGGACTCGCCGCCGTTGGTGGCGACCAGGTACGTCACGTCCGGGTTGACGGCCACGGCGGTGTTGGAGACCAGCGTCCACGGGGTCGTCGTCCACACCAGCAGCGCCGCGCGGCCCGCCAGCGGCCCCGAGGTCAGCGGGAACCGCACGGTCACCGACGGGTCCACGACGGTCTCGTAACCGCCGGGCTGCCCCAGCTCGTGGTCCGACAGGGGGGTGCCGCAGCGGGGGCAGTACGGGCTGATGCGGTGGTCGCGGACCAGCAGCCCCTTGTCGTGGATGACCTTCAGCGACCACCAGACCGCCTCGACGTAGTCGGGGTCCATGGTCCGGTAGGCCTGGGACATGTCGACCCAGTAGCCCATCCGCTCGGTCATCGTCTCGAAGGCGTCCACGTGGCGGAGCACCGACTCGCGGCAGCGCGCGTTGAACTCGGCGACGCCGTACCGCTCGATGTCCTGCTTGCCGGACAGGCCCAGCTCCTTCTCCACCGCGACCTCGACGGGCAGGCCGTGGCAGTCCCAGCCGGCCTTGCGGGGGACGTGGAAGCCCTTCATGGTCTTGAAGCGGGGGAAGACGTCCTTGAACACGCGGGCCTCGACGTGGTGGACGCCCGGCATCCCGTTGGCGGTCGGGGGACCCTCGTAGAACACCCAGCGGGGGCCCTGCGCGGTGCGCTCCAGCGACCGCTCGAAGACCTTGTCCTCCTGCCAGCGGCGCAGCATCTCCCGCTCCAGGGCGGGCAGATCGACCTGCGCGGGCAGCGCCCTGAACTGACGGCTCACGGCCGGAACCTCCGGTACGACACGACGACCTCATGTGGACCGGAGGGACGAGGCTCGCCCGGCGGGCCCCGCGGTACCACCCTCCCTTGACCGCACCGGCGGGCGCGGCCCTCTTCATTTCCGTCTCGGGCTGCCGGGTCTACTGGGCGCGAGGCCGTTCTTCCGGCGGCTCCGGGGTGATCAGACCGCCGGGCACGCCCCCGGGCTCGCACCGTCCCCGGGTCGCTGCTGGCTGCGTACGGCGGCAGGTGTCCCCATCAAGGCCGTGCCTGTGAGACTGCCGTAAGCGACGATACTGCACCCGCGGGGGAAACTCCGCCGATATCCGGTGGCATGATCCGTGGCATGGCGGACGCCGGGACGGTGCGGGTGGCGATCCGGGTGGGGCCGGGGGCCTCGCGGACCCGGGTCGGCGGGGCGCACGGGGACGCGCTGGTGGTGAAGGTCGCCGCGCGGGCCGTGGAGGGCAAGGCCACCGAGGCGGCGCTGCGCGCGGTCGCCGGGGCGCTCGGCGTGCGGCGGCGGGACGTGCGGCTGGTGAGCGGCGCGACGTCCCGCGACAAGGTGGTCGAGATCACCGGGGACGCGGCGGAGATCAGGGCAAAGATCGACGGGTTGCGGGGTTCGTGACGACCGGCCGTTGGGCATATGCGGCCTGTTACCCGATCGGTTCGTTTGCCGTCCCGCTGAAGGAGACCTATGCTGCCCGCACTGCCCGTGGAGAAGACCAGCGCGAGGGGGGCCGGAATGGCCGGCGCGAGGAGGGGCCAGGCTCCCTCCGGGGACGGGGCCGGGCGTGCCCAGGCCGCCGCACCCGCCGCCGACCTGCCCGTGCGCAAGGACGAGGACCGCTGGACCGAGGCGGAGCTGGCCGAGGTGCGGGCCCGGCTGGAGGCGGAGATCACCGCGCTCGGCACGGAGATCGCCGCCGCCGAGACCCAGATCGCCGAGGGCGACACCAGCGACGGGGCGGGCGACGACCAGGCCGACACGGGCGCCAAGACCTACGCGCGCGAGCACGAGATGGCGCTCGCGCACAACTCCCGCGACATGATGGTCCAGAACGAGCGGGCCATCGCCCGGATGGACGCCGGGACGTACGGGATCTGCGAGTCGTGCGGCAAGCCGATCGGCAAGGCGCGCCTCCAGGCGTTCCCCCGCGCCACCCTGTGCGTACCCTGTAAGCAACGTGAGGAGCGTCGTTGATTGACCGAGCTACGTCAGCCGGCCGGGCCGGGAGCGTCACCAGTTAACCGGAACGACGCGCCGGACTCGCAGCACAACGCAGCCGAGGGGACCGAGGGGTCGCCTCGGCCGCGCCGTGTCGGCGTGCTGGTGGCCGTGGCGCTCGCCGCGCTGGCCCTGGACACCGTCACCAAGATCCTCGTCGTGGCGCGCCTGGAGGACCGTACCCCCATCGAGCTGCTCGGCGGGCTGCTCACGCTGCGGGTGACCCGCAACAGCGGGGCGGCGTTCTCCATCGGCACCGGGATGACCATCGTGTTCACGGTGATCGCCCTGGGCGTGGTGGTGGCGATCCTGCGCACCGCCCGCAACCTGCGGAGCCTGCCGTGGGCGATCAGCCTGGGGCTGCTGCTCGGCGGCGCCACCGGCAACCTGGCCGACCGGATCCTGCGGTCCCCCTCGCCGCTGGAGGGCCATGTCGTCGACTGGATCGAACTGCCGTACTGGCCGGTGTTCAACCTGGCCGACTCGGCGATCGTGTGCGGCGGCGTCCTGGCGGTGGTGCTGGCCGCCCGGGGCCTGCAGCTCGACGGCACCCGGGTCGGCGCGCGCGACGACGACACGCCGGACGCGGCGGAGGCCGCCCCCGGCGGAGACGATGAGAACGACAGGGAGTGACAGGGCACCGATGGCGGACGTACGCGGCCTTCCGGTCCCGGACGGGCTCGAGGGCGAGCGGGCGGACGCGGCGCTGGCCCGGCTGTTCGGGCTGTCCCGCGGCCGGGCCGCCGAGATCATCGCGGCCGGGGACGTGCTGCTGGACGGGCGGGCGGTGGCCAAGTCCGACCGGCTGCACGGCGGCGGCTGGCTGGAGGTGACGCTGCCGCCCCCGCCCGCGCCGCCCCGCCCGGTGGCCGAGCCGGTCCCCGGCATGACGATCCTGTACGAGGACGACGACGTGGTGGTGGTGAACAAGCCGGTCGGGGTGGCCGCGCACCCCACCACCGGCTGGACCGGGCCCACCGTCGTCGGCGGGCTGCTGGGCGCCGGGCACACCGTCGCCACCAGCGGCGCGGCCGAACGGCAGGGCATCGTGCACCGGCTGGACGCCAACACCACCGGCGCGATGGTGGTCGCCAAGAGCGAGACCGCCTACTCGCGGCTCAAGCGGGCCTTCAAGGAACGCCGGGTCGACAAGCGGTACCACGCGCTCGTGCAGGGCCATCCGGACCCGTTCCGGGGCACCGTGGACGCGCCGATCGACCGGCACCCCGCCGGGGACGGCCGGTTCGCGGTGGTCGCCGGGGGACGGCCCTCGGTGACGCACTACGACACGCTGGAGGCGTTCCGGGCCGCCAGCCTGCTGGAGATCGACCTGGAGACCGGGCGCACCCACCAGATCCGGGTGCACATGGCGGCGATCCGGCACCCGTGCGTGGGCGACCTGCTGTACGGGGCGGACCCGACGCTGGCCGCCCGGCTCGGGGTGCGGCGGCAGTGGCTGCACGCCGTGCGGCTGGGCTTCGAGCACCCGACGCTGGGCGACTGGGTGGAGTTCGAGGCCCCCTACCCCGACGACCTGGAACGGGCCCTGGAGCTGGTGTCCGGGGAGTCCTGACCGCCGGTCACCGGCGGCGGCCCCGCTCCGGCTGGCCGGTGTCGCCCTCCAGCTCGATGCGCTCCTTGCGGACGTCGGCGGCGACGGTCCGCTGCTCGGTGACCGTCTGCTTGTCGGCGCGGACGCGTTCCACCGGCACGGTCTCCTTGGAGACGACCACCCGCTCCTCGTGCAGGACGATCTGGTGCTCGGCCTCGGAGATCTCCGGTCCGCTCATCGCGGCGTCCCGGTTCTCGTCGGTGATCGGCTCCCGGACGAGCCGGACCTCCTCGTGGCTGACCGGGATCGTCGTCTGCTGCCGTTCGGTGACGACGTACTTGCGCAGGCGGGCCCGGCCGCTCTCGCGGGTCTCCTTGGAGATCCGCAGCCGTTCCTCCGAGCGGGTCATGGCGTCGTCCCGCGCCTGGGGCGCCTGCCCG
>DATADI010000404.1:0-8102 GCA_036258615.1 Thermomonospora sp.
GCCCGCCAACAGCCCGTCCCGGAGCCGCCGGGCCGGACCGGCCGCCGCGTCCCAGCCCGCCACCGCCAGCAGCCGCGCGAGACCGTCGAGGTGGGAGGCCGCCGTGCGTCGCTCCGCCTCGCCCCGGGTCACCGGCTCCCCCGCACGCGCACGTTCCCAGGGCTCGTCCCAGAACGACCCGTCCCCGGGCCTCTCCGGGTACTCGGCCTCGGCGGCCTGGATCACGTCCCCCTGCAGGGTCGTGCGCACCACGAGGCCCGCCGGCCAGTGCGCCAGGACGGGTCCCAGCGGCACGTGCAGGCGGTCGAGCGCGAGGCCGTCCCGGTCGGGTCCGCGTTCGGCCATCGGCAGGCCGCCGTGCGCCGTGTCCGGGATCCACGGTCCCGGCCGGGTACGGGCGTCCGCTCGCTGGGCGTCGGCGTCGGCGAGGAGGGCCGCCGCCTCGTCCAGCAGCGCGGCGATCCGGTCGGAGGTGGCGGACGCGGGGATCCGGGCCAGGGCGCGCGGATTCGGCAGGTCGTCCCAGACGGTCGTCACCGCGTCCTCGAGGTGGTCGCCGCAGACCACCAGCAGTCCCCCGGCCGCCGGTGAGGCGACCAAGGGCCATCCGCGCCGCCGGAGTTCGGCCTCGACGCCCAGGCGGGCCCGGGTGCCTCCCGGGGAGGTGACGACGTACGCGCCCGGCCGTGCGGCGGCCCAGCGCACCAACCGGGAGGTCACGCCCATCGCAGCGCGCCCTCCCGCCAGGCGTAGGCCACGCCCGCCATGAGCAGCCCGAGGAAGACGAACATCTCCACCACCGCCGTGACGCCGACCTCCGCGACGACCAGCGCCCACGGGTACATGAAGATCATCTCCATGTCGAAGGCGAGGAACACCGTCGTCAGGACGTACCAGCGCACGTGGTAGCGGGACAGGGCGTGCTCGCGGGGCCGCGCCCCCGACAGGAAGGGCCCCGCGCCCACCGCCCCCGGAAGCCGGGTGAGCCGCGTCACCGCGTACAGGCCGGTGATCACGGCGACGGCCGCCCCCGGCACGCTGAGCACCGCGACGTACGGCTGCATCGGCCCCTCCCGTCCCGGCGACGTCCGGACGGGTGGGACATGCCCCGTCAGGGGGCCGTGGTCCCCGGCCTGGCGGGTTCCTTACGTTCCCCAGGCCTCGGCGAGGAGTTCCTGGGACCTGACGCGGTCGGCGTGGTCGTGCGTGATCGTCGTGACCGGCGGTTCGTCGGCCCCGGTGACACGCCGCAGGGTCCGCAGGGGTTCCACGACGGTCCGCGGGGAGCCGACGAACCGCGTCGCCAGGCGGTCGGCGTCCACCGGCGGCCCGCCGATGCGGAGGGTCTCTGGCATGGGAGGCTCCCTACGCGGCCGGGAGGGTCAGCGGGCCTTGGGGCGGAAGTCCCCGAAACGGCCCTGGTGGTAGAGGAGCGGCCGGCCGGGTCCCTGGATCGCGATGCCGGTCACCAGGCCCACGACCAGCGTGTGGTCGCCGACGTCGAGCCTGGAGTGCGGGACGCACAGCAGGTGGGCGCAGACGCCGTCGAGCAGCGGGGTGCCGTCGGTGTCCGGCCGCCACGCCGTGGGCGGCGCGAACCGGTCCACGCCCCGCCGCGCGAAGCGGGCCGCGAGGTCGTCCTGATGGTCGGCCAGGATGTTCACCGCGAACCGCCCCGCCTCGCGCAGCGCCGGCCAGGTGGTCGACGACCGGGCGACGTAGAAGGACACCAGCGGCGGGGCCAGGCTGACCGACGAGAACGACGTCGCGGTGAGCCCCGCCGGGACGCCCCCGCAGGTCGCGGTGACGACGACGACACCGGAGGCGTGCAACGCCAGCGCCCGGCGGAACCGGTCCTCGTCGATCGGTAGGTCGATCGGTAGGTCGATCGGTGGGTCGATCGGCGGGTCGATCGCCTGGTCGGGCAGCAGTTCGGTCATCGGCCCAAGGTCCTTTCGAGCAGGAGGCGTCGTCCGGGCACGGCGGCGCCCCGGCGGGGACGCCGGTGGGCGGGTCGTGCGGGGACGGGGACGGAGGCGGCGGGGCGCCGAAGGCTCAGGAACGCCTGGCACGTTCCACGTCTGCCGGCCGGCCTCATCGCCGGGCCGTGCGGCGGTTCACCGGTGACAGCGGGCGGCGGCGGTCCGCAGGAGGTCGACGTGCCGCCGCCGGGTGAGCAGGAGAACTCGCACATCCCGATGCAAGCACGCGGAAACCCGGAAAGTCAATCATCCCTACCGAGTCACTAGGAAATTCCCTAAGGGAACGCCCCGCCGGAACAGGCCCGGCGGGGCGGCGGAGCGGGGGGACTCAGCCCGTGGTGACCTCGCGGTCCAGGGCGCTGCCCTTCACCCACCGGCTCCAGGACATCTCGTAGTAGCTCCAGCCGTTGTTCCACGGCAGGTCGCGCTTGGTGCCGGTGACGATGACGATGTCACCCCGGTAGGACAGGTTGTAGAACCACTCGGCGAACGGCGGCGGAGCGTTCACGCAGCCGTGGCTGACGTTGTAGCGGCCGAACGCGTAGTACCGGTCGGGGCTGGCGTGGACGTACTCGCCGGTGCTGGAGATGCGGACCGCGTGCGGCAGCAGCAGGTCGTAACCGCCGTTGGCCTTGTCCTTGGGATCGACGCCCATCCACGCCGACGTCATCCGCTCGATCCGGTGCTTGCTCATGGTGAGGTGGATGCCGCTGGTGGTGAGGTAGGTGTCGACCCCGTTGACGACCCGGCCGCCCTTGCCGGCGCTGATGCCGGTCTTCTTGACGGTCTTGCCGTTGACCTTGACGACCATCTTCTTGGACTTCGCGCTGACGGTCGAGATGTGCGAGTCGCCGATCCGGAACTTGCGGCCGAAGTCGGAGATCCCGTACACGCCCTTGCCCGCCTTCACCCCGGCCAGCCGGGCGCGGACGGCCACGGTCTGGTTGGGCTCCCAGTACCGGCCGTTCTTGGTGCGGAAGATCACCTGCCGGTCGCTGATCCAGTACCAGGCCCCGGTGGCGGGCTTGGTCGACTTGATCTCCAGGGCCTGCTCGACCGCCTTCTTGTCCCGGTCGGCGATCGACCGGTTGAAGGTGAGGGTGACCGGCATGCCCACGCCGACCTTCTCCCCCGACATCGGGATCATGTCCGCCACGGTGAGCGCGGCGGCGGCCTTGATCGTCCGGAAGCTGCTGGTGGCCGTGGTGGTCTTGCCCTTGGGGTTGCGGGCGACCGCCGACACCTCGTAGGCGGTGCCGGGCTTGAGCGTGCGGGACCGCCAGGTGGTCTTGTCGGGGGACATCTCCCCCGACACCGGCTTGCCCTTCACCGTGACGGTGACCTGCTCCAGCGTCCCGTTGCCGACCCTGACCACCACGCCCTGCTCGGGCAGGGCCTTCTGGGTCCCGGTACCGGGCGTGATCGTCACCTGTGGCGCGGCGGCGTCCTCCCTGCCCGCGACCGTGCTCCCGCCGCCGCCCCCGTCACCGCCCGAGCAGGCCGTCGCCGAGAGCAGCACCACGGCCCCCGTCACACCCGCAGCCCCCACACCGCGCACACGCACCCTGGACCTCCAAGACCCGCCCTATTCCGCACCGACATTAGCGACAAATGGCCTCGTACATGTCCCGACCGGGGGGATTCCGGTCGGTCGAGATCGAAGTGTTGCCGTCGGCACCTTCCTCCCTTATCCGCCGAAGGCCCCCGGAGCGTTCCCCCGGGGGCCTTCGGCGGCGGTCTCGGGCCCCGCGGAGGGCCCGGCGCATGGGTCAGTGCAGGGCGCTGCCCTTCTTCCAGGCGGTGAAGGACAGCTGCCAGAAGCCCCACCCGTTGTTCCACTCCAGCTCCCGGCTGGTCCCGGTGAGCTTGACCACGTCGCCGCGCTGCATGATCCCGTAGTACCAGGCGGCGTTGGACGGGCTCAGGTTCAGGCAGCCGTGGCTGACGTTGGCGTTGCCCTGCGAGCCCACCGACCACGGCGCGGAGTGGAAGTACTCGCCGCTGTTGGAGATCCGGATGGCGTGGTTGACGGTCTGCTCGTACCAGCCGGCGTCGCCCTTCTGGCGGCCGGGCGCGGTCATCTTGACCGGGTTGCCCTTCTCCATCAGCAGGTGGATGCCGCTGGTGGTGGTGTACTCGCGGGTGGTGCCGTTGCCCGCGCTGAACGGCATGGTGCGCAGCTTCTTGCCGTCCCGGTACACCGTGGCGTGGTGCTTGTTGATGTTGCCGGTGGTGATCTGCTTGGCGCCGATCTCGATGGTGTAGCTGCTGTCCTTGGTGCCCCACACGCCCCTGGCCGCCTGGATCCCGGCCAGCCGCGCGGTGAAGCGCACCTTCTGGTGGGGCTGCCAGTAGGTCTTGGTGCGGTAGATGACCTGCTGGGAGTCGATCCACCGCCAGGCGCCCTCGACCGGCTTCTCCGGCGTGACCTCCAGCGCGCGCTCGACGGTGGCCTTGTCGGTCACCGGGCGGTCGAACCGCACGATGATCGGCATGCCGATGCCGACCTTCTCGCCCTTGACGTTGGGCGTCACGTCGGCGATCTCGAGCGTCTTCTTGGGGACGAGCGTCCGGAACGCGCTGGTGGAGGCGGCGGCCTTGCCGTCGCCGTTCTTGGCGCGCACCGAGACCGTGTACGCGGTGCCGGGCACCAGCGTGCGCGAGGAGCGCCAGCTGGTCCGGTCGGCGCTCAGCTTCCCGGCGACGGGGACGCCGCCGCCGGTGACGGTGACGTTCTCCAGGGTGCCGTCGGCGACCTTCACCTCGATCGGCGCGTCCGGCCGGACGGCGCCCGCGCCGTTGGAGGGGGTGATGGTCACCGTGGCCTCCTTGGCGGAGCTGAGGGCGCCGACGCCGCCGCCGCTGCAGCCGGCGGCGAACACCGTCACCGCGCCGGCCCCACCGGTCACGATCAGCCAGAGCCTGCCCTTGCCAGTCACACGATCCCCCATATCCCGATCTCTGACCCCGATGCAGAAGAATCTATCTGAGATCTACTGACGCCGGGCACGGGCGAAAGGTTGGCGGGAAACCGGTTTTTTTCGGGATCAGGCCAGGACGTGCTCCCCGTTGACGTGCCGCAGGCAGCGGCGGAAGCCCAGGACGGACACGGCGACCGCGGCGGCGCCGAGCCCGGCCACCAGGCCGGTGCGCACCCACAGGTAGGTGCCGAGCGACTCGTGGAACAGCATCCACAGGCTGACCACGGCGTTGACCAGGAACACCAGGGCCCACAGCAGGGAGATCCGCAGGAAGAAGCGGTGGACGCGCTCGTGCCGCAGGAACGCCTCCGGCATCGGCACCATGTCGGTGGCGATCTTCTGGGCGAGCGGGCGGCGCAGCGGCACCGAGGCCAGGAAGGTCATGCTGACCAGCAGGGTCCCGAGCGTGGGCTGCAGGAAGTACACCACCGGGCTGCCCGTCACGGCGGCCAGCGCCGCCCGGACGGTGACGCCGAGCGCGGCCAGGACGAGCATGCCGGGCACGCCGTGCCCGCGGGCCGCCCGCCAGGCGATGCCGCCGTACACCCACGCCACCGCGGCCACCAGCCCGCCGTTCAGGCCGAGCAGGGCGAACGCGGCGTAGAAGACGGCGACGGGGGCGATGACGCCCTCGACGAAGCGCGGCAGGGCGTGCCACAGCATGGCGGTCAACCGGGGCAGTTCGAAGCCGTGGGGATGGGGGGTCTCAGGCATGGTGCGGAGGGCTCCCGAGCCGGCCGGGGTCACGGTCACGATCCGCACCACGGTACGGGATGATCGACGCCAATGAGGCCGAAACCGTACGCGCCTCCCCAACACCGTCACCCCCACGGCTCACCGACGTGCCCTTTCCGATGGGTCGGACGCCACGGGCCCGAGGTTCGGCGCGCGTCCCGGGAACCCGGCAGACTGTGCGTCATGGACGCCGCGAAGGTCGAGGCCAGGGTCCGCGCGCTGCTGGCGCGGGCCGAGCACCCGGCCACCCCGCGCCCGGAGGCCGAGGCCGCGCACGCCAAGGCCGCCGAACTGATGATGCGGCACGCCCTGGACGAGGCGGCGCTGCGGGCCGGGCGCGGCGAGGGCCACGAGCCGGTCGTGTACTGGGAGCACGTGGCGTGCGGGTCGGGCGGTCACGCGCGGGCGCGGTCGGTGGCGGCGGGGGCGGTCATCCGGGCGTTCGGCGGCCGGTTCGCCGTCCGGGGCGACGGCACCCGGCGGCGGGACGTGCTGCTGCTGGTCGTGACCACCCGGGCGGCGCGGGACGCGCTGGCGCTGCTGCTGCCGTCGCTGCAGATCCAGATGGAGGGCGCGGGGCGGCGCGAGACCGACGCCTACATGCGGGACGTGCCCGAGCACGCCTTCGCGCGGCGCTCCGACCGGAGCCGGTGGGCGAACGGCTACTTCCGGGCGTTCCTCGTCGGGTACGCCGACGCGGTGGCCCGGCGGGTGGAGACGGCCCGCCGGGGGCTGCGCGACGAGGCCGGGAAGGGCACGTCGCGGGCGCTGGTGCTGGTGGGCGAGGAGCAGCGGGTGGCGGCCGAGTTCGCCGCCCGGTTCCCGGTGCTGGGCCGGCCGCGCAGGCACCGGCTGCGCGCCGACGGCTACCGGGCGGGCGAGGTCGCCGGCCGGCACGCCGACCTCGGGGACGGCCACCTGGACGGCCCGGGACCGGCGCTCACTCCCCCGCGCTGAGCGCCTCACCGCCCGGATAGGTCAGCGGCTCCTGCGCGGCGGCGTAGATCGCGCGGAGCGTCACGGCGACGGCGGGGCGCCGGACGCTGGCGGCGCGGGCGACGGCGTACACCTCGCGGGCCTGGGCGGGGTCGGTGATCTGCCGGACCGCGACCCGCGGGTCGCCGCCGACCAGCGCCAGCGCGGGCAGCGCGGCGATCCCGATGCCCCGGGCGACCAGGTTGAGCAGGGTGTGCGGGCCCTCGAACTCCCAGGCGACCGAGGGCGAGCCGCCCACGCTCTCCAGCAGCCGGTCGAACGCCTGCCGGGACGGCTCGCCGGGCGGCGTGGCCATCCACGGCTCGTCGCGCAGCGCCCGCAGGTCCAGCGGCTCGTCGGGGTCGGCCAGCGGATGGTACGGCGGCAGCACCAGGACCAGCGGGTCGCGCCGCAGATGGATGAACTGCAGGCTCCGGGGGGCCTGCTCGGCCAGCGAGCCCGTCCAGTCGTCGACCAGGGCGATGTCGACCTCCCCGGACTGCACCTGCGCCAGGCCCGCGCCGGGGCTGGTCTGCCGCAGCGCGAAGGTGAGCTGCTGGTGGGCGGCCAGGCTCCGGGCGATGGCGGGGGCGAAGGCGACGGCGGCGGTCGGGAACGCCGTCATCACCACCCGCCCCGTGGGGGTGCCGGACTCGGCCGACAGTTCCGCCTCGGCGGCCTCGACCATGTTGAGGATGTCGTCGGCGCGCAACGCCAAACGGCGTCCGGCGTCGGTGAGTTCGGCGCTGCGGGCGGTGCGGTCGAGCAGTGCGGTGCCCGTCTGGCGTTCCAGGGCCGCCAATTGCTGGGACACCGCGGAGGGCGTGTAGCCGAGGGCGGCGGCGGTCGCGGCGATGCTCCCGCGGCGCGCGAATTCGCTCAGCAACCGCAGCCGGCGAAGGTCGAGCATAAGTACATCTTACGGTCGCCCTCGAAGAGACTCGCTTGTGATGATGCTCTGCGGGGGTAAACGATGGGGGCGACACCCGGACCGGGTGCGCGGGGACCTCTCTGACCAGCCCATACGCCTCCAATCACCATGCCTGGGAGCAACCATGCCCTTCCCTGAACGAACCGGCGACGCGTCCACCGAGCCGTCTTCTCGGCGCACCGGGATCTCCGCCACCCTCGCCGTCAACGAGGCGCTGGAGCGCCTGCGGCGTGAGGGGGTCCCGGTGTTGCCGATGGGCTTCGGCGAGGCCGGGCTGCCCGTCCACCCCGCGCTGCGGCGGGAGCTGGCCGAGGCCGCCGGCCGCAACGCCTACGGCCCGGTGGCCGGCACCGCCGAGCTGCGGGCCGCCGCCGCGGGCTACTGGGCGCGCCGCGGCCTGCCCACCGACCCGGGGCTCGTGGTGGCCGGGCCCGGGAGCAAGGCGCTGCTGTTCGGCCTGCTGCTGGTGATCGGCGGCGAGGTCGCGGTGCCCCCGCC
>DATADI010000405.1:0-3909 GCA_036258615.1 Thermomonospora sp.
GGCCGCCCCCGGGGACGGTGACGCCGCGGCGGCCGATCGAGGCGCCGACCGTGCCGCCGGGCAGCGGGCTCCCGCCGGAGTCGCACGCCGCCACGGGCAGCACCCACGGATGGGAGACCAGGGGGGAGCCTCCGATCCGGCTCTCGTTGCCCGCGGCGGCGACCACCAGGACGCCGTGGGCCGCCGCGTGGTCGAGGGCGGGGGTCAGCACCGTGTCGGCGAGCAGCGGCGGGACCGGGAAGCCCGCGC
Source organism: Thermomonospora sp. (assembly GCA_036258615.1). Classification (GTDB taxonomy): domain Bacteria; phylum Actinomycetota; class Actinomycetes; order Streptosporangiales; family Streptosporangiaceae; genus Thermomonospora. The sequence goes on from DATADI010000405.1 coordinate 250, forward strand.
TGATGTTGATCAGCCGGGCGCCCGCGCCGACCAGCTCGACGATGCCGTCGGCCAGCCGCCGGGCGTCGGTGACGGCCTGGCCCTCGTCGAACACCGGCCGGACCAGCAGGGGGCAGCCGGGGCACACGCCGGGGGCGGGGCCGCCGCGCCGGGAGGCCAGGACCCCGGCGACCATCGTGCCGTGGCGCTGGGCGGCGCCGCCGGTGGCCTCGGCCGCCAGCGGGTGGCCGGGCATGGCCCGCAGGGCGCCCGCGGCGAAGCCGGGATGCCCGGCGGCCACCGGGCCGTCCAGCAGGCCCACCGTGACCGCGGGCGCGCCCTGGCCGCGGGCCATCACCCGGTCCAGCCCGATCAGCGCCAGTGCCTGCGCCGTCTCCATGGTTCCCCCATCGTTCGATCAACTCTGAGTAACTAAATAGATACTAAGTGTGATCATGAAGGGCGGGCAAGGGAAAAACCGGGTGATCACTCCTGACAGACCCTCCCCGGCGACAGGAGCGCCCATCTGTGAGGAGTCCGACACCCGGGACGGTAAGTGAATCCTTGCGAAACCTGGACAATGACGAGCGTCGGATTCGTGCGGAAGGGGCGCGATGGCGAAGCTCGTGACCGGAGCGGCGACGCTCGCCGTGGTCGTCGGCCTGGCGGGATGCGGCGCACGGGGGCCCGACGAGGCGGACCCGCTCGGCCGTCCCGGAGGAGTGCTCCGGGTCGTCGGCGAGGCGGACGTGGAGCATCTCGACCCGGCGACCGCCCATGGCCCGCACGCGTACGCCCTCGGCCGCCTGTTCGCGCGGACGCTGTTCGCCACGTCCGCGTCGAACAACTTCGACGAGACCCTCCCCGTACGGGCCGACCTCGCCGCGTCGGTGCCCACGAAGGAGAACGGCGGGATCAGCAAGGACGGCAGGACCTACACGATCCGTCTCCGCAAGGGCGTTCGCTGGGGCACCGACCCGGTACGCCCGGTCGTGGCGAAGGACGTGGTGCGCGGGTTCGAGCGGCTGTGCAACCCGGCGGCGCCGTCCCCGTACCGGACGCACTACATCGCCACGATCCGGGGCATGGCCGAGTTCTGCCGAGGGTTCGCCCACGTGGACGATGACGACGCCGAGGCCATCGCCGAGTACCAGGACGAGCACTCGATCTCCGGCATCGAGGCCGAGGGCGAGGACCGGTTGGTGTTCCGGCTGCGCCGTCCGGCCCCCGACTTCCTCGCCCTACTGACGTTGCCCTCGGCCGCCGCCGCGCCCGAGGAGTACGACCGGTACGTGCCCGACGACCGCCGTCTCCGGCAGAACACCATCTCGAACGGGCCGTACCGGATCGCCCGCTACCGGCCCGGACGGTCGTACGTGTTCGAGCACAACCCCGCCTGGGACGCCGCGTCCGACCCGTTGCGCGGCAGGTTCGCCGACCGGATCGAGATCACACTGGGGGTCGGCTCGGCGGAGGAGGTCGCGCGGCGCATCGAGCGAGGCGAGGCCGACCTGTCCTGGGACAGGCCCGTACCGGCAGCGGTGGTCGAGCGGCTGCGCGGCCGGGAGGGCCTGGCGCTGCGGCCGGTGCCGGGCCGTGGCCCGTACCTGGTACTCGGTGGCCGCGGCGCGCTCGCCCGCCGGGAGGTGCGGCAGGCGCTCCAGTACGCCGTGGACCGGACGGCCGTGATCAGGATCCTCGGCGGGCCGGAGGTCGCGCGGCCTCAGCACACGGTGATCGCGCCGGGCAACCACGGGTACTTCGAGCACAACGCCTACCCGACCCCCGGCGACGCGGGCGATCCGGGACGCTGCCGCGACCTGCTCGGCGGCACCCGCCTGAACCTAACGCTCATTCATGAGAACGACCATCAGAGCGAGCGGATCGCGGAGGTCCTCAAGGACAACCTCGGCGACTGCGGCGTCAAGGTCCGGCTCACCCGGAAGGGCTCGCACGACGCGGCGCTGGTCTCCGTCCGGCCCGAGTGGTTCGGCGGCAACGGCCGGTCGGCGCTCCTCCCCCTCCTGGAGGAGGCCGCCAACCCGCTGGTGGAGCCGCTGGTCGAGGACGCGCTGACCGCCCCCGACGCCGCCCGCGCCACCGGCCTGTGGAACCAGGTCGACCGTCTCCTCATGCAGGAGGCGGCGATCGTCCCGCTGGCGGACGCGGCGCTGCCGGTGCAGCACTCGGCCCGGGTCCGCGACGCGCGGTTCGTCCCGGCGGCGCGGACGTACGACTTCACCCGGCTCTGGCTCGCCGGCGAGCGGGAGTGACCAGGGCCGTACGCTGAGCGCGTGAGGCTGGCGGAGCTGCGTGCGGTCGTGCGGGGGCGGGACTTCCGCCGCCTGTACGCGACCCGGCTGGTCTCCCAGATGACCGACGGGCTGTTCCAGGTCGCGCTGGCCGGATACCTGCTGTTCTCCCCGGAGCGGCAGACGTCGGCGGGCCGGGCGGCGGCGGCGTTCGCTGTCGTGCTGCTGCCGTACTCGGTGCTCGGGCCGTTCGCCGGGGTGTTCATCGACCGGTGGTCGCGGCGGCAGATCCTGGTGTGGGCGCCGATGCTGCGGGCCGGGCTGGTCGTCGGCACGGCGGGGCTGCTGCTCGCCGGGCACGACGGCGCGGGGTTCTTCCTGGCCGTGCTGGTGGTGATGGGGGTCAACCGGTTCTTCCTGTCGGCGCTGTCGGCCTCGCTGCCCCACGTGGTGGGCCGTGACCTGCTGGTCACCGCGAACGCGTTCTCCGTCACCTCGGGCACCGTGATCGCGTTCGCGGGCGGTGGGGTCGGCTACCTGCTGCGGCGGGTGTTCGGCGGCGGGCAGGACGGCACGGCGGGGATCCTGCTGTGCGCCGCCGTCAGTTACGTGGTCGCCGGGCTGGTGGCGACGAGGCTGGGGCGCGGCAAGCTCGGGCCCGACCTGGACGAGGCGCCCCCGCAGACCCGGGAGGCCCTGGGCAACGTGGTGCGCGGCCTGCTGGACGGCGCGCGGCGGATCCGCCGGGACCGCCCGGTGGCGCTGGCACTGGCGGCGATCTCCCTGCACCGGTTCTGGTACGGCATCTGGCTGATCATGACGTTGCTGCTCTACCGGTACCGGTTCAGCGACGACGCCGACGAGGGCCTCGACCGGGCGGCGATGGTGCTCGGGGTCTCCGGCGCCGGATACCTGCTGGCGGCCCTGGTCACCCCGCCGGTGGTGCGCCGGATCGGCAAGGACGCCTGGATCACGCTGCTGCTGGCGTCCGCCGCCGTGGTGCTCGCCGTGTGCGGCCTGCCGTTCGCCGACGCGGCGTGGCTGGTGCTGGCGTTCCTGCTCGGCGTGGTGTCGCAGGGCGTGAAGCTCAGCGTGGACACCATCCTTCAGGAGACCGTCGCCGACGCCTACCGGGGCCGCGTCTTCGCGGTGTACGACATGCTGTTCAACGCGCCGTTCGTCGCCGCCGCCGCGGTGGCCGCCGCCCTGGTCCCCGCCGACGGCCGCTCGTACCCGATGCTCCTGGCGCTGATCGCCGCCTACGCCGCCGCCTCCCTCACCTACCGCACCCTCTCGACCCGCGTCCGCGTGGGGCGTGTCACCCCGGGGGACGACCCCCGGACCCCCGATGTGCGGCTCCACTGCTCGCCGCCCTTCGGCAGCGTCGCCAGAGCCCGCAGTGTCGGCCCCGGGGGACGACCCCCGGACC
>DATADI010000406.1:0-6960 GCA_036258615.1 Thermomonospora sp.
GAACGGGACCGACGGCGATCGGCGGTTCGACGCCGGTCTGTGGGCCGCCGATCTGCACATGGCGCAGGGACGTTTCGGGCAGGCACGCGCGATCGTGGCCGCGATCCAGACGCGGTGCCGGGAGGACGACGCCGAACTGCGGGGTGATCTGGCGCGCCTGCTGCATCTCGCCGACCGGTTCTCCTACGACTTCGATGCCGCGCTCCGCCATCTCGACGAGGCCGCACGGTGGTACGAGACCTCGGGCTCGGTGTTCGGGCGGAGCGCCGTGCTCACCAACCGGGCGGAACTGCTCGCCTGGACGGATCCGGAGGCGGCGGTGGAGGCCGCGACCGAGGCGATCGACGTGCAGCAGGAGCTCGGGGCGTTGCACGAGCTGGGCAAGGCGTACACCGCTCTCGCGCTGGCCCAGGTGCGCATGGGCCTCCTCCAGGAGGCCGCTGCCTCACTGGACCTGGCCTGCGACGCTCTGGAGAGGGCGCGTTATCGCTCAGGGCGCGCGCGGGCCGAACTCGTCCGGGCGTTCGTCCACGCCCGCCGTGGCCTGCCGGCGAAGGCCGCCGAGGCGGTCCGCGCGGCCGTGCGCGGACTTGTGGCCACCGAGGTCTATCCCACCCTGATCCTGCTGGCGGCCCGCCTGCTCGACGTCCTCGGCGTGTCGGATCCCATGGTGACCGACGCGGCGCGACACGCCCGATCCGTGCTGGACGGCGATCACACGGAGGTGACGGCTGCGCGTGTCACCGAGCTGCTGGGTATGGATCCCCCCTCGTTGTTCCGGGAGGCGCTCGACCACCCGGACGCGGCGGCCGGCTTCTACAACCGGAACGTGCGCGTGGGTCCGGTCCTGGTGCGGGCTCCGATCGCCGGCGCGGACGGCATGGATCTCCGCATCTGGCCCGAGCACGAGGTCCTCGCGGCGCTCGCCCCGCACGTGGAGTGCGCGCCGCGGCTGCGCTTCACCTCGGTCGATCCGCCCTTCCAGGTGCACGACTTCGTGGACGGAACGGTGCTGGACGCGCTGGCGCCCCGCGGTGTCCGGGTGCCCGCCTTCGTGCTCCACGACGTCGTCGCCTTGTTCCGTTCTCTTGCGGAGATCCCCTTCAGGGAGTTGCCGCCCGTCCCGTTCGACTGGGCCGCCGACGGGGACACGGTGTCGTTCGCACGTCGTCTCTCGGCGATCACGGGGCACGTGCACGCCAGGTTCCGCGACTCCTTCGCCGCCGTCTTCGCCGGACTGGGTGTCCCGGTCGCGCCCTTGCAACCCGTTCACTGGGAGACGCTCACCTCGCGGCCCTTCTGTCTCGTCCACGCCGACGTCCATCGCAAGAACATGATCCTGGAAGACGGGCGTACGTTCTTCCTGGACTGGGAGCTGGCCCTGTGGGGTGACCCGGTCTACGAACTGGCCGTGCACCTGCACAAGATGGCGTACTTCGGCAATGAGCGTGATGCGCTGCTGCGCGCCTGGCTTGATGTGATGACGCCGGCCATGGTGCGTTCCTGGGAGACGGACCTCGAAACCTACCTCGCTCATGAGCGGGTCAAGTCCGCCATCGTCGACACCGTGCGGTACACCCAACTGATCGCTTCAGGTGAGCTGCCCCCGGAGGAGGAGCACCACCTGCTGGAGAAGCTCACCGGCAAACTCAACTCCGCGGGACGGTACTGGGGCTGGAGCGAGCCCATCGAGCAGGCCCGCACCGAGTACGTCGTCCGCCGACACCGGGCCTGACACCTGACCCCGGGCCCGGTCAGGGGGTGAGGGTGGCCAGGCGGGCTGGGTCGGAGAGGACGTGGATGGACCTGATCCGGTCGTCGGTGACGGTGAAGGCCATGACGGCGACGGGGCGGTGCTGGGGGGCGACGACCACTCCGGCCGTTCCGTTGACGAGGGCCGGGCGGGCGTGGGGCGACAGGCGGCCGAAGGTGACGGCCTGGGCGGCCACCGTACGGGCGCCGGTGAGGGTGACGGTCAGGGCGGTGCGGGCGGCGCCGCCGTCGGAGCGGAGGACGACGTCGGGGTCCAGGACGGCGACCAGCGCGTCGAGGTCTCCGTGGCGGGCGGCGGCGAAGAAGGCGTCCACGGCGGCGCGCTGACGGGCGAGGTCGGGGGCGGGTGCCGGGGCCTGGTTCCGGACCCGGCGGCGGGCGCGGCTGGCGAGCTGGCGGGCCGCGGCCGGGGAGCGCTCCACCAGCGGGGCGATCTCCTCGAACGGCACCGCGAACATGTCGTGCAGCACGAACGCCAGCCGTTCGGCGGGGGAGAGGGTCTCCAGCACGACCATGAGCGCCAGGCCCACCGCGTCGGCGAGCAGTGCCTCGTGCTCGGGGTCGATCCCGTCCACGGGGTCGATGAGCGGGTCCGGCATGCGCACGTCGAAGGATTCCTCGCGGCGCTGCTCGCGTGAGCGCAGTACGTTCAGGCACAGGCGCGCCACGACGGTGGTGAGCCAGCCGCCGAGGTTCTCCACCTCGGAGACGTCGGCCCGGTCAAGGCGCAGCCAAGCCTCCTGGACGGCGTCCTCGGCCTCGCTCACCGAGCCCAGCATCCGGTAGGCGACCGCCCGCAGCCGGGGGCGGTGCTCCTCGAACAGTTCCGTCGGCTCCACCTGTCACATCCCTTCCTCGCCACGGGTCATAGCTGTAGACCCACGAGGCCCGGCCGATGTGACCGGGAGTGCAGCGAGCCTGGAGGAGCCATGACGTCACCCATCCTGGTCACCGGCGGTACGGGAACGCTCGGCAGCCTGGTCGTTCCGCGGTTGCGGGAGGCGGGCCGCACCGTGCGGGTGCTCAGCCGCCGTACCCACGACGACGGCGACGGCATCGAGTACGTGACCGGTGACCTGCTGAAAGAAGAGCCCGTGCTCGACGGTGTCGAGACCGTGCTGCACCTGGCGGGCGGAGCGAAGGGCGACGACGAGGCGACCCGGAACCTGATGCGCGCCGCGTCCCGGGCGGGGGTGCGGCATGTGGTGCACATCTCGGTCATCGGGACCGGGCGGGTGCCGCTGGCCTGGTTCCGGACGCAGCTCGGCGCGGAGCGGGCCGTCGTCGAGTCGGGGGTGCCGTGGACGATGCTGCGCGCCGCCCAGTTCCACTCGCTGGTGCTGAACGTGGTGGAGAAGATGGCCAGGATGCCGGTGGTCCCGGTGCCGGGCGGGCTGCGGTTCCAGCCCGTCGATCCCCGTGACGTGGCGGACCGGCTGGTGCCGCTGACGCTGGGCGAGCCCGCCGGGCTGGTGCCGGACCTGGCGGGTCCGGCCGTGTACACGATGGGCGAGTTGCTGCGCGGCTACCTGGGCGCGGCCGGGAAGCGCCGGCCGACGTTGCCCGTCCGGATGCCGGGCAAGGCCGGGCGCGCCTACCGCGCGGGCGAGAACCTGACGCTGGAGGGCGCCGACCGGGGCGGCCGTACCTGGGAGGACTTCCTGGCCGAGCGGTACGCCGGGAGGAGCGCCGCCAGGGTGGGCTCCCACTGACGGACGATGACCGTGCCGGGCCCCGTCCCTACACTGAGGCCCATGCTGATCGACGACTATGTGGCCGCGCTGGGCCGGGCGATCGTGGGGCCGCCGGGGCCCAAGCGGGACATGGTCGTCGAGGCCCGGGACAGCCTGGTGGACGCGGCGGAGGCGCTGGAGGCCGACGGGTTGCCCCGGGTGGAGGCCGAGCGGATCGCGGTCGCCGAGTTCGGTGCGATCGGCGAGGTCGCGCCCGGCTACCAGGAGGAGCTGACGGCGTGCGCGGGGCGGCGGCTGGGTGTGCTGCTGACCGTGGTGGGGCCGCTGACCTGGCTGATCTGGTACGGCGTGTGGCGGCTGTTCCCGGGCGACCCCGCGGCCTGGGCGGATCGGCCCGACTGGTTCACGACGGTGAGCCGCCTGATGGACGGCCTGCAGTTGTTCACCGGGGTGCTCGGGCTGCTGACCCTGCTGGCGCTGACCCGGGTGGGTCGGGCGCTCGGTGACGTCCGGCTGGTGACGCGGATGGCCGCCGTGTACGTGTGGGTGCTGCTGCCGGTGACGGTGGGCCTGTGCATCCCGCTGATGTACGGGGCGGAACCCGTCGGGGGCGCGCAGGCGTACGGGCCGTGGGCCGGTGCGGCGCTGGCGACGTCGGCGCTGATGGGGTGGCAGTTGCGGAGTGCGGGCGTCTGCCTGCGGCTCACCCGGATTCGGACGGCCTGACGACCCTCGGCTCCAGGACGCTGCCGATGGTGTCGGCGAAGGCCCGCCAGGCGGTGCGTTCGCCCTCCAGGCGCCTGCGGCCCGCGGCGGTGAGGCGGTAGGTGCGCCGCCGCCGCCCGCCGACGGTCGCCCATTCGCTGGACAGCTCGCCGATGCGCTCCAGCCTGCGCAGCGCCGGGTAGACGGTGCCGGTGGGGACGTTCAGGGCGCCGCCGCTGCGTTCGTTGAGGGCCTCGATGATGGCGTACCCGTGCAGCGGCTCGCGCTCCAGCACCGACAGCAGGAGCGCGTCCAGATGACCGCGGAGCGCGTCGGGATTCACATCGCTCATGCTAGAACCCGGACCGACATGTAGGCAGTCTACATGTAGACTGCCTACATGCGGATGCGGTCGACAACGGAGCCGGCGGTTCATGGACGTCCTTGACCTGGCGCGCCTGCAGTTCGGGCTGACGGCGGGCCTGCACTTCCTGTTCGTGGTGCTGACCCTGGGGATGGCGCCGGTCGTCGCGGTGCTGAACACCCGGTGGGTGCTGTCCGGAAACCCCCTGTACGAGCGGATGACCCGGTTCTGGGGTCAGCTCTATGTGATCAACTACGCGCTGGGCATCGTGACCGGGCTGGTGATGGAGTTCCAGTTCGGGCTGAGCTGGAGCGGGCTGTCGCACTACGCGGGCGACGTGTTCGGGGCCCCGCTCGCGGTCGAGACGATGACGGCGTTCTTCCTGGAGTCCACGTTCCTGGGGCTGTGGATCTTCGGCTGGCACCGGCTGCCCCGGCGGGCCCATCTGGCGTGCATCTGGGCGGTCACCCTGACGGCCTACGCCAGCGCGTTCTGGATCATGGTGGCGAACTCCTTCCTGCAGAACCCGGCGGGCGCGGCCGTCGAGGGCGACCGGCTGGTGCTGCACGACCTCGGGGCGCTGCTGACCAACGAGACGCTGGTGTTCTCGTTCCCGCACGTGGTCGGCGCGGGCCTGACCACCGGGGCGTTCGTGCTGATGGGGGCGAGCGCCTACCACCTGCGGAGGGGCACCGAGGAGCGGGAGTTCTTCGTCCGGTCGCTGCGCACCGGCGTCTGGCTGGCGGCGGTCGGGCTGCTGGTCGCGGTGGGGTTCGGGTTCGCCCAGTTCGGCGCGGTGCCGGAGGGCAAGTTCGACGGCGGCCCGGAGGCGGCCGGGCTCGGCTTCATGATCCTGATCGGCCAGCTCCTGCTGCTGGTGGTGCTGCTGTTCCTGCTCCCCGCGATCCGCTGGGTGCCGCGCTGGCGGCGGCTGCATCGGCTGCTGGTCGCGATGACGCCGCTGCCGTTCGTCGCGGCGATCCTCGGCTGGATCGCCCGGGAGATGGGGCGGCACCCCTGGATGATCCGGGACCGCCTGACCGTCGCGGACGCCATGTCGCCCGGGCTGACCTCGGGGATGGTCACCGCGTCGCTCGTCGGCTTCGCCACCGTGCTCGGCCTCCTCGCGGTCGTCGACTACGCCCTGATCGCGCGGGTCGTCCGCCGTGGCCCCGGGGCCGTCGCGCTCGGCGCGCCCCCGCCCCCCGAGCCGAGCGAGCGACCTGAACCCGCTCTCAACCATTAGGAGGCGCTGGGATGGACGTTGTCTGGCTCGTGTTCCTCGGCGTGCTGCTGGCGGGGTACTTCGCGCTCGAGGGGTTCGACCTGGGCGTGGGGATGCTGCTGCCGGTGCTGGGCCGGTCGCGGGAACGGCGGGACGCCATGGTGGCGGCGATCGCCCCGTTCGTGCTGGCGAACGAGGTGTGGCTGGTCGCGGCGGCGGGGGCGTTGTTCGGGGCCTTCCCGGTGCTGGAGGGCGAGGTGCTGTTCGAGCTGTATCCGCTGGTCGTGGGGATGCTGCTCGCGTGGATCCTGCGGGACGCGGGGCTGTGGTTCCGCCGCCGGGCCGACGCGCCCGCGTGGCGGGGCCTGTGGGACCGGGTGATCGCGCTCGGGTCGCTGGTCCTGTCGTTCGGCTGGGGCCTGGTGCTGTACGCGATCGCGACCGGGTTCGACGGGTCGCTGTGGCATCCGGTCGGGCTGCTGCTGGGGGTGCTGGTCACGCTGGCGTTCGCCTACCACGGGCGGACGTTCCTGGCCGGGCGGGTGCCGGAGTTCGCGGGGCCGGGCAGCCTGCCGATGTCGGCGGTGCTCGCGGCGCTGCCGGTGGCGGCGGTGCTGGTGGCGGCCGTGCCGGAGCTGCGGGACCACGCCGCGCCGGGGGACACGCTGGGGCCGCTGACCCTGCTGGTGCTGCCGTTCGTGCCGGTCATGATCGGAGTGCAGGTGTGGGTCTGGCGGACGTTCCGGCCCGGCTCCGACCGGATCCCGTCGTTCTTCTAGATGCACCGGGATCTCCTGCGGCTCCTGCGGGCCGAGCGGACGGTGCGCCGTCACCTGGCGGCCACGCTGGTCACCGCCGTCGCGGCGGCGCTGCTGGTGCTGGTGCAGGCCGAGGTGCTGGCCGGGGTGCTGTCGGGGCGGTTCCCGGTCGCGGCGCTGGCGGTGCTGGGGGCCGTGGCCGGGCTGCGGGCGCTGCTCGGCTGGGCGCGCGGCGTCGTCGCGGGCCGGACGGCGATCGGGGTGAAGACGGCGCTGCGGCACCGCCTGCTCCTCCGGCCGCACGGCCCCGCCGATCCGGGCGGGCGGACGTCCGGTGAGCTGGTGACGCTGGCCGGGCGCGGGCTGGACGCGCTGGACCCCTACCTGACGGGCTACCTCCCGGCGGCGGCGGTCGCGGCGGTCGTGCCGGTCGCGGTGCTG
>DATADI010000407.1:0-3391 GCA_036258615.1 Thermomonospora sp.
CTCCGGTGAACCCCACCGGAGGGACGGGGTCCTCGTCGTTCGCAACGAGATTATCCGTCACGAACCGGATTACCTATCCTGGAACGCATGACGGCCATGACGCCTGCGGACACCACGCTCGACCTGTCGTACCTGCTCGACCACACCGGGCACGTGCTGCGGACCCGGATGGCGGCGGCGCTCGCCGAGATCGGGCTCACCGCGCGGATGCACTGCGTGCTCGTCCACGCGCTCGGGGAGGAGCGCACGCAGATCCAGCTCGCCGAGCTGGGGGACATGGACAAGACCACGATGGTGGTGACGGTGGACGCCCTGGAGAAGGCGGGGCTGGCCGAGCGGCGGCCGTCCAGCCGCGACCGGCGGGCCCGGATCGTCGCCGTCACCGACAAGGGGGCCGAGGTCGCCCGGCGAAGCCAGGCGATCGTGGACCGGGTGCACCGGGAGGCGCTGGAGGCGCTGCCGGACGACGAGCGCGAGGTCTTCGTCCGGGCGATGAACCGGCTGGTCACCGGGCACCTGTCCACGCCGGTGGAGGCTCCGGCGCCGGTCCGCCGGGCGCGCCAGCGGGAGAAGTAGATCACAGATAGATTGTCTGTAACGGAACTATCTACTAATGTCCCTTCTTGTCGCCGCGCCCGCGGCGGCGGTCGCAAGGAGGGACCATGTCCACCACCGCCCCCCGCTCCCGGCGGCTCGCCCTCGGGGTGATCGCCACCGGGATGCTGATGATCATCCTGGACGGCAGCATCGTCACCGTGGCGATGCCCGCCATCCAGCGTGACCTCGGCTTCACCCCCGCCGGGCTGAGCTGGGTCGTCAACGCGTACCTGATCGCGTTCGGCAGCCTGCTGCTGTTCGCGGGCCGGCTCGGCGACCTGGTCGGCCGCCGCCGGATGTTCCTCGCCGGGACCACGGTGTTCACCGTGGCGTCCCTGCTGGCCGGGGTCGCCACCACGCCCGCGATGCTGGTCGCCGCCCGATTCCTGCAGGGCGCGGGCAGCGCGATGGCCTCCGCCGTCGGGCTCGGCATCCTGGTCACGCTGTTCACCGAGCCCCGGGAACGTGCCAAGGCCATCGCGGTCTTCAGCTTCACCGGCGCCGCCGGGGCCTCGATCGGCCAGGTGCTCGGCGGGATCCTCACCGACGCGCTGAACTGGCACTGGATCTTCTTCATCAACCTCCCGATCGGCGTCGCGACGCTCGCGGTGGCCCTGCCGGTGCTGCCCGCCGACCGGGGCCTGGGGCTGTCGGCCGGGGCCGACGTCCTCGGCGCGGTCCTGGTCACCGCCGGGCTGATGCTCGGCATCTACACCGTGGTCAAGGTCGAGGAGCACGGCTGGACCGCCGGTTCGACGCTCGGCCGGGGCGCGCTGGCGCTGGTGCTGCTGGCGCTGTTCGTCGTCCGCCAGGCGACCGCCCGGACCCCCCTCATGCCGCGGCGCGTCCTGCGGTCGCGCAGCGTCTCCGGGGCGAACCTGGTGCAGGTCCTGATGGTGGCCGCGCTGTTCTCGTTCCAGATCCTGGGGGCGCTCTACCTGCAGAAGGTGCTGGGGTACGGGGCGCTGGAGACGGGGCTGGCGATGCTCCCGGCGGCGCTGGTCATCGGCGCGGTGTCGCTGGGCGTCTCGGCCCGCCTCAACACGCGCTTCGGTGAGCGGCGGGTGCTGCTGGCCGGGCTGGTGCTGCTGGTGGGCATGCTGACGCTGCTGGCGCGGGTCCCGGTGGACGCCTCCTACGTCACCGACCTGCTCCCGGTGATGCTGCTGGCCGGGGGCTTCGGCCTCGCCCTGCCCGCGCTGACCTCGCTGGGGATGTCGGACGCGAACGCCGACGACGCCGGGCTGGCCTCGGGCCTGTTCAACACCACCCAGCAGATCGGCATGGCCCTCGGGGTCGCGGTGCTGACGACCCTGGCGGCCTCCCGTACCGAGGGGCGGATCGTGGCGGGCGCGGACGAGCGGGCCGCGCTGGCCGACGGGTACCACCTGGCCTTCGCGGTCGGGGCCGGGCTGCTCGTCGCGGCCTTCCTGGTCGCGTTCGCGGTGCTGCGGCAGCCGTCCCGGCGGACCGCCCCGGGGCTCCCGGACGCCGAGCCCGCCGCCCCGCACGTCACCGCCGTCTGACAGGCCCACGGCCCCGGTCATCCCCGCGAGGCCCTCGCGAGGGGGTGGCGCGGGGCCGCGCCCATGCTCCGGGCCCCCGGAAATCACGGTGATAGCCTGGGGAAACGTAGTGCGACTCGTCTCGCCGGCTGGGGCCCTGCGATGGCACCTTCGAGATTCCCCAGCGGACCAGCGGCCACCCTGCGCACTGGCCTCGCGATCGCTTCCGTCGCCACCACCATGACGGCGCTGACGTGGCTGCCCGCGAACGCCCATCCCCATCCCAGCGGTTCCATCGACCGGGTCACTCCCGGGGTGGTGCGGATCGAGGCGGCGGCCACGGTGGACATCACCCTCTTCGACGACCGTGGACGGCTCCGGCGGGTGAACCGGACCTACACCGTGCCGCTGGGCACCGGCAGCGGCTTCACGGTGGCCCCCGACGGCGTCATCGTCACCGCGACGGGCGTCGTACGGCCCGAGGACGATCCCCGCGTGTACGCGGCCAACCGGATCGTCGCCGAGTACTTCCGCCAGAGCGTTCCCGCCGACTTCGCCCGGCACCGCGTCGGCGACGGGGACGCCGACGCGCGGCTCCAGGGCTGCTATCCGCCGTACGACGATGCCTCCACGTGCCTGGTGCGGGCCACGCCGACCGTGACGGTGTTCCCGAACACCGAGCCGCCGATGGGCCGGGGGCTGCCGGGCGTCGTGGCCCGGACGGGCGGCGCGCCCGAGGCCCCCGCCGTCGTGCGGGTCACCCACGCGGCCGGGCGGACGTTGCCCACGGTGCCGCTGGCCGGGACGGTGCCCCGGCAGGTCACGGCGCTGAACGTCATCGCCTACACCGGACGCCCGGCGGCCGGGCGCCTGCCCGCCGCGCAGACCGCCCACTTCGAACCGGCGGGCAGCCGCACCTTCAAGCAGGAGGACCGGGACCGGCTCACCAGGCTCCTCGGCCAGGGCGGGAACGGCGGGGCGCTGGTCGACAACGCCAACAGCGACGTCGTCGCCGTGATGGCCGCCGACGCCCGGGGACGGCTCACCGCGACGCCGGTGGAGGACGTCCGCGCGACGCTCCGCGCCGTCGGCGTCGGCGCCCGCCGGGGCCCGGTCGACGTCGTGTACGAGACGGCGCTGGCCCAGTACCACACCCGGCACTACGGGAACTCGGTCCCGATCCTGCGGCAGGTGCTGCGGCTGCGCCCCGACCACGCCGTCGCCGCCGAGCACCTCCGTACCGCGATGGCCCGGCGCGGCACCGCCGCCGACGCGGGCGCCGACGACGG
>DATADI010000408.1:0-2710 GCA_036258615.1 Thermomonospora sp.
CGCGGACGGGGCGCTGGAGGGGCCGTCGGAGACCCGCGTGCAGCAGGCCGGCTGGTACCGGTACGGGGCGGCACCGGGCTCCCGGGGCTCGGCCGTCATCGCCGGGCACGTGGACTCACGAACCGGCCCGGCGGTGTTCTACCGGCTCGGTGAGCTGCGGCCGGGCGACCACGTCCACGTCCGGCGGCGCGACGGCCGCACCGCCGTTTTCCGCATCACCCGGGTCGAGCTGGTCGGCAAGGACCGGTTCCCCACCCGCCGCGTCTACGGGAAGGTGTCGTACGCGGGCATCCGGCTCATCACGTGCGGCGGAGGTTTCGACACCACCGCTGGGACCTACAAGCAGAACGTCATCGCCTATGGGCGGCTGGTCCGGACCATGTGAACCGGGGCGTGCGGCGCTCCAGGAACGCCGCCACGCCCTCCGCCGAGTCCACCCCCTTGCGCGACTCGGCGTCCCACGCGTCGATCAGGTCGTCGGTGAGGGTTCCGGCCGCCGCCGCGTCCACGATGTCCTTGGCGCCCTGCTGGGTGAGCTGGGAACGGGCGGTGAGGGTCGCGGTGAACGCGGCGACCCGCCCCTCCAGGTGGTCGGCGGGCACGACCTCGTCCAGCAGCCCGATCCGCAGCGCGTGCGCCGCGTCCACCAGGTCCCCGGAGAACAGCAGGTACTTGGCGGCGGCGGGGCCGATCAGCCGGACCAGCCGGGCGGTGGACCAGCCCGGGTAGACGATGCCGATCTTGGCGGGGGTGACGCCGAACCGGGCGTCGTCGGCGGCGAGCCGCAGGTCGCAGGCGGCGGCGAGCTGGCAGCCCCCGCCGACGCAGAAGCCCCGCACCGCCGCGACGGTCGGCTTGGGGAACGCCGCCAGCGCACGTTCGGCGGTCACCGCCAGGTCCCCGTCGGTGATGTCGGCCAGCTCGGCGATGTCGGCCCCGGCGCTGAAGTGCCCGCCCGCCCCGGTCAGCACCACGACCCGTACGGCGGGGTCGGTCTCCAGGCCCGCCAGCAGGCCCGGCAGGTCCCGCCACATGGCCGCCGAGATGGCGTTGCGCTTGTCCGGCCGGTCGATCGTGATCGTGGCCACGCCGTTCGCGGTCGCGCAGCGGAGCATGTCGGCCTCCTCCGTCGTCTGCGGCGATCGTACGGGGCACGCCGCCCCTGACCGACTCAGGGGGTTGTCTCCGCCTCGGGGATGAGACCTCCTCCCTCCGTCCTCCCCCGGAGGGTGAGGAACAGGACACCCCTGACGAGGGAGGCATAAAACCGCGACCCGGCGGATTCTGGTAGGTGGGCGGCCCCGACGAACGGAGTTGGGTGTGCACGAACGCGTTCTGAGCATCCTGAGACTCGACCACGCCCTGGCCGCGGACCCGGAGCTGGCGGGTGCCAAGGCCGCCAACCTCGCGCGGGCGGCCGGACACGGGCTCCCCGTGCTGCCCGGTTTCGTCATCCCCGTCCCGGTGACCGGCGACCTGGACACCGACCTCACCCTCAAGCGCGACCTGCGCGCCGCGTGGGCCGAGCTGAGCGAGGACGGGGCCCGGCCGCTGGTGGTGCGCTCCTCCTCGCTCGCCGAGGACGGCACGGCCTCCTCGATGGCGGGCCGGTTCGTGTCGGTGCTGGACGTCCGCGACCGGCCCGCGTTCCGGACGGCGGTGGGCGAGGTGCTGGAGTCGGCGCACGCCCCGGACACGATGGCGGTCCTCGTTCAGCCGCAGCTCGACGCGGTGTCGGGCGGCGTGATGTTCGGCGCGGACCCGGTGGACGGGCGTACCGACCGGGTCGTGGTCTCGGCGGTGCGCGGCGGCCCGCACACGCTGGTCGGCGGTGAGGCCGACGGCACCCGGTACGTGCTGACCCGGCGGGGGCGTCTCATCGAGGGCGACGCGGACGGCCCGTTGTCGCGGTTCCAGCTGTGTGAGCTGGCGCGGCTGGCGGCGCGCGCGGCGAAGGTGTTCGGCGGGCCCCAGGACGTGGAGTTCGCGTTCGACGCCTCCGGGAGGCTGTGGCTGTTGCAGAGCCGTCCGGTGACGGCGCTGGCCCCGCCCGCTCCGCGCCGCGCGACGTTGCTGGGTCCCGGCCCGGTCGCCGAGACGCTGCCGGACGCGTTGTCGCCCCTGGAGGAGGACCTGTGGCTCGCCCCGCTCGACCACGGGGTGTCCGAGGCGCTGGCGACGGTGGGCGCGGTGTCGCGGCGGGCGCTGCGGCGAAGCCCCACGGTGCGGTCGGTCGGGGGGCGGGCCGCCGCCGACCTGCGCCGCCTGGGGGCGGCCCCGGGGCGTCCGTCGCGGCTGCGGCTGCTGAACCCGGTCCCCGCGGTACGACGCCTGTCGGTGGCCTGGCGGGTGGGGCGGCTGCGGGTGGAGCTGCCCGCGCTCGCCGCCGAGACGGCCGCCGCCGTGGACGCCGACCTGGCCGCCGTCCCGCCGCTGGCCGAACTGACCGACGAGGACCTGCTCGCCTCGCTGCGCTGGGCGCGCGCCACGCTCGCCGCCCTGCACGGGCTGGAGGCGCTGGCCGGTTCGCTGCTCGACGAGGACGCCCAGGTCACCACGGCGCAGCTCGCCCTGGTCGCGCTGCGCCGTGACCGCGAACGGGGCTGGGACGACCCGCGCATCCTGTCGGCGGACCCGGTGGTGCTCGCCCTGACCCCGCCCGCGATCGACGCGCCCGCACCACTGCCCGCCGTCCCCTCCGTGCCCTCCG
>DATADI010000409.1:0-6061 GCA_036258615.1 Thermomonospora sp.
CCGCGGCCACCGGCCTTGTCGTTCCGCCCGGTCAGAGGCAGAGGATGGTGCTGTGCGAGCTGTGCTTGTCGCAGAGCAGCAGGCTCACGCTGCTGTCGTCACCACCACCGTTCTCGACCGTCATGCCCTGAAGGTCCAGAAGCGCCATGTCCGTCACCCCCTTTCGGGCTGGAGAGGTACGAACCCCGTGGAGGTCTCCACGGGGAGCCGATGCGCCGTCGCCCGCAGGAACGGCAGGTCCACTGAGGAGTCCGCGCGGGCCGCGCCGAGGGCCAGCAGCACCCCGGCGGTCCCGGTGGAGACGTCCATCGACAGCCGGTAGAGCTGGTCGCCGGGGAAGGCCACGCCGTTCTCGTACGGGATGGCGTGCCAGGCCAGGCTCGCGGCGTGCCGGTGCGCCACCGGGTCGGCCGGGTCCTGCCGCGCGAGGTAGAGCAGCATCCCCGCGCGCCCCCGGAACAGGCTGGGCTGGGCGTAGTACTGGGACCGGGCGGCCAGGCGGATGCCCTCGCGCGCCTCGGCGAACTCGGCGGCGGCCTCGTCGTCCGGGCTGAGCGCCAGGTACTCGTCGATGACCAGGCCGACCCCGACGCTGCCCTTGTCGATGTAGGGCAGCAGCCGCGGGCCCTCGTCCACCTGGAGGGCGCCGTTGCGGTCCCGGGTGCACGAGGCGAGGTCCCGGCGGAGGGCCGTGGCCGCGTGGGCGAGCAGCGTCTCCTCCCCGGTCCGCTCGTACAGCCGCAGGAACATCAGCGCCACGCCGGACCCGCCGTACAGGAACCCGGGCCGGGCGTCGCGCAGCCGGTCCATCCGCTCGATGACGAGTTCGGCGGCGCGCCACGCGGGGACGCGCAGCGACTCCTCGCCGGTGACGTCCGCCAGGTGGTGCAGGGCCAGCGCGTACCCGGGCAGGCCCCCGTACAGGTCGAGGCCGAGGCGTTCCCACCGTTCCGACAGGCTGTGCGAGGCGGCCTTGAGCGCGTCCTCGGCGTATCCGAGCGACGCGAGCGTGTAGGCCGCGCCGAGCAGGCCGTCGTAGAACCCCAGCCCGGTGCCCTGCGGCGGATCCGCCGCCGCCCGCGCCAGCCATGCCTCGTACCCGGGGTGACGTCCGGCGCCGGTCTCGTGCAGCGTGTAGAGGACCCCGGCGGCGCCGTGCGCGAAGCCGAGCGACGCGCCCGCGAACTGGGCGATGTCGCCGGGGAACAGCCGGTCGGCCCGATCCGGCGTGGCGCTGGCCCGGATCGCGACGTCCAGCGCCGAACGCGTCGCCGCCCAGCCGGGGCCGTGCGCCGACAGGACGGGCGGGGTCCACGGCCGCAGCCCCCGGGTGATCTCGGCGACCGCCTCGTCCAGGAAGCCGTGCGGCACCGGGAAGTGCTCGGCGATCACGTCGGCGAGCTGCCACGCCTTCCGCCGGTCCTGCGTGAACAGCGTGGTCATCGGCACGAACAGCGCCAGCCGCAGGCAGGCCAGGCTGTAGCGGTCCACCTCCGCGCCGCGCCGTCCGGACGGGGCCTGGAACGCCGGGTTGGCCAGGGTCTGCCGCGACCGCTCGGAGGCGAGCGCCGCGACCTCGAAGTCGATCAGCGCCACCGAGTCGTCCGGCCGGACCATGATGTTGAACATGTGCAGGTCGTTGTAGACGACCCCGCGTTCGTGGATCGCCTCCACGAGCCGCTCGACGCCCTCGTACACCTTCAGCGCCCACGCCGTGTACCCGGCGACCTTGCCCGGGTCGAGTTCCGGGTCGAGCAGCGGATGCCGTTCGGCGAAGAACGTGTTGAGCGTCCGGCCGTCGATCTTCTCCTGCACCAGGAAATGGTGCTCACCGAGCGTGAAGTAATCCAGCGCGTCCGGAACCCCGTCGATGCCCGCCAGCCGTTCCAGCATGTCGCGTTCATGGCGCAGCCGGGCCACCGCGTCGGCGCCGTCGGCGGCCAGTCCCGCATAAGGCCGCGCCTCCTTGAGAATGACCTCGGCGCCGGTCCTGGTGTCGGTTCCGGAATACACGCCGCCGCCATTGGAGAAATGCAGCGCCTTCTCGATCCGGTAGGGCAGGTCGGTGGTGGTCGTGGCGCCCCGGGCGGCCAGGTGGGGCCGCAGGCACTCCGGCGGCGTCACCCAGTCCGGGACGGTGAACACCGGGCCCCGCCGGTCCGGCACCAGCTCCCCGTCGCCGTTCTCCATCGCCGGGACCAGCTCGCCCCGCTCGTCGGGGCACCGCCGGCGCGCGAACCCGCCGTAGCGCACGTACAGGGGGCCGTCGCCGATGCGCAGGTCACTGAGGATGTAGGGGCCCGGAAGCCCGGCCACCAGGCGCCCCAGGCCGTCGAGGATCTCGGCCAGTTCCGCGTCGTCGGCCGGGTAGATCGTGACCAGCTTCCCCGACGCCCCGCGCGGGGCGTACTTGGCGTTGCGCATGGTCAGCGTGCCGGGACCGCGCAGGTGCTTGAACGCGATGCCGCGCGGCACGCAGTACTCCCAGGTACGTTCCAGGACCTCGTCGGCGCTCTGCGCGCAGCCCGACACGTGGACCTTCCAGCCCTGCAGCGGAATGCGCGTCACCGGGGGCTCGTAGTTCAGCCACTCGTCCCCGGGAATCTGCTGCCAGCCCTCCGGCAGCGGGCGGTGCGCGATGGCGAACTCGGTCGCCCGGGTCACCTTCGGAGCGTCATAGAAAAACCGGTCCGCGAGACAGTAGAGCTCGTATCGCTGGTCCACCGGAATTCCTCTCTCCGCCGACTGGGAAGCCGTCCGAAAAAGAGGCTCGCAGAGTAAAGAGAGATCTACCAGTACCGGACATCATGACTGCGGCGTGAAACCTTACCGGTCCCACCGTGACGAGTGCGTCACAGATAGCGGCGGCGCACCCGGACCAGCGGGGGCCGGTCGCCCGCCACGTAGTCGGCGGCCAGCACCTCGGCCACCACGAGCAGGTGGTCGCCGGCCGGGATCCGCTGCCGGGTCTCGCACTCCAGCGCCGCCAGCCCGTCCTCCACGACCAGCGCGTCCGACAGCGGCCCGCGATGGTGCGGCGCGCTCGCCAGGAGCAGCCGGGCGCTCGGGCGGCCCGCCGCCGCGAACCGTCCCGCCAGCGCCCGCTGCCCGGCCGCCAGCACCGTCACCGCCCACCGGTCCCGCCGCCCCAGCACCTCCGCCAGGTACGAGCCCTCCGCCACGCCCGCCAGCACCATCGGCGGCTCCAGCGACACCGACATGAACGAGGTGATCGTGGTGCCCAGATCGTCCCGGCCGTCACGAACGGTGAGAACCACGACCCCGGTGGCGAAGGCGGCGACCGCCTCGGTGAACTCGGCGGGGCCGAGCGGCCCGGTCAGCGGATCTCCCACCGGCCCGGCAGGGTCAGCGGCCCGGCGGCGGGCAACCCCAGCGCCTCGGCGATCCCGCTCAGCGAGCCCCAGCCGTCGAACCGGGCGGAGGCCGCCGTGCGGTCCTCGCTGGACTCCGCCGGGCGCAGCCGCTCCAGCGGGCTGACGTGCGGATACCCCCGGACGGGCGCGTCGGCGGGGAGCCCGGCCTTCTTGCGGGCCAGCTCCATCGCCCGCTCCAGCCCGCCCAGCTCGTCGACCAGCCCGTGCTCGCGTGCGTCGGCGCCCGTCCACACCCGGCCCCGGGCCAGCTCGTGCGCCCGTTCCCGGCTCAGCCCGCGCCCCTCGGCGACCTTGGTGACGAAGTCGTCGTACGTGCGGTCGAGGGAGGCGTTGATGCGCTCCCACTCCGACTCGCTCCAGTCCTTGGTGGCGCTGAACATGCGGGCGTGGGCCCCGTCGGCGACGCTGCCCATCCCGACGCCGATCCGCTCCAGCAGCCCGTTGATGACGGCCTTGCCGACGACCACGCCGATCGAGCCGGTCACGGTGCCCGGCTGCGCCACGATCGTGTCGGCGGCCATCGCGACGTAGTAGCCGCCGGACGCCGCCACGTTCCCCATCGACACGATGACCGGCTTGCCCGCGCGTCCGGCCAGCACGACCTCACGCCAGATCGCGTCGGAGGCCACCGCCGAGCCGCCGGGGCTGTTGACCCGGAACACGATGGCCTTGACCCGCTCGTCGCGCACCGCCGCCCGGAACGCCGCGCCGATGGTGTCCGACCCCATCGCCACGCCCTGCGAGGGCAGCGGCCCGCCCCGCCCGCTGCGGCCCAGCCGGATCGGCCCCTGCCCGTTGATGAACGCGATGACGTCACGGTTGCGGGACGGCTGCGGCAGCCGCTCGGCGAGCCCGTGGCTGCGGTTGTACCGGCTGACGTAGCGGAGCTGCACCCTGCCGTCGGGGCCGCCGACCTCCTTGCGCACGTCGGCGTAGACCTCGTCACGGTAGGCGAGCCGGTCCACCAGCCCGGCCTCGATCGCCTCGGCGGGCAGCAGCGGACCCCGGTCGATCAGTTCCCGTACCCGCTCGGGGGTGAGGCCGCGCGCCTGTGCGATGCCCGTGGCGAGCTGCTCCCCGAGGGAGTCCACCAGCCGCTGGGAGGACTCCTCGTGCTCGGGTGTGTAGGCCCGCTCCATGAACATGTTCGCCATGGTCTTGTACTCGTGCCGCGCGGCGAACCTCGGCTCGATCCCCGCCTTCTCCAGCGCGCCGCGCAGGAACGGCTCCTCCAGCGCCACGCCGGTCAGCCCCACCTCGCCGGACGGCTGGAGGTAGATCCGGTCGAACACGCTCGCCAGGTAGTACGGCACCGTGCCGCGCCCGCCGTCGCCGAACGTCTCGCTCCACGCGACCGTCAGCTTGCCCGCCTCACGGAACGCCGCGACCGCCGCGCGCAGCTCCTGGGCCAGCGCCAGCCCCAGCGTGCCGCTGATCCGCACGACCAGGGCGCGGACCCGGGCGTCGCCGCGCGCCCGCCGCAGCCCGTCCAGCACGTCCCGCAGGTGGGCGCGGCGCATCGACAGCACGGCCGACAGCGGATCGGCCGGGGCGGCCTCCACGATCCCGTCGGTCAGGTCCAGCTCCAGCACCAGCGGGGCCGTCCGCCGGTCGCGCGCTTCCTTGATCATGCTGACGACTCTGCCGGGTTCCACCATGCGGTAAGCCTATGCGGTCACCGCCGTCCCTCCCGGGCCTCCCGCGCCGTCGGTCAGCGCGCGAACGCCTGGTTGGGCAGGACGCTGGCGGTGGCCTGGGCGACCAGACGGCCCCCGGCGTCGGTGATGGAGCCGTTGGACAGCATCCGGGTCCGGCCCGGGTGCACGCACACGCCCTCGACGCGGTACGTCTCACCGGCCCGCACGGGACGCAGGTAGTCCACGTTCAGGGTCAGCGTGAGCATCGGCATGAAGTGCTCGCAGGTGCTCGCCCCCGCCAGGCAGACGGCGTTGTCGAGGATCATCGCGATGTACCCGCCGTGGACCGTTCCGCCGGGATTGCACAGCTTCTCGTCCGGGGTCCAGGAGATCTCCACGCGCCCGGGGACGGCGGCCGTGATGACCTGCCGGACGTGGTCGTTGATGTCGCTGATCTGGGGGAACCGGCCGTCGGCCATCGCCTGGATCAACTCGGCCCCGGACAGGGTGTTCCACAGGTCCGGCTCGGACTCGACGCTCAACTTCGGCTCCCGGTGGGCTACACGGCGGTTGCCGGAAGGGTAAGGCGTGTCCGCCGGTCACGGCACTGTGCCGTTGATCACCGTCGGAGGACGCCGTGGCCGGTGGCCGAGCCGCCGCCGCGCAGCTCGAAGTCCAGGCCCCCGCCGCCGAGGGTGGCCAGGACGGTGCCGTTCGCGCAGGGCCCGGTGGTGATCCGCAGCGTCATCCGGTCGCCGTCCAGCGCGTCGAGCAGCAGGGACCCGGCGCAGCGCGAGCCGGTCAGCGTCCCGGAGTCCTGCCCCTCGGGCAGCGCCAGCGTCACGCTCACGGGCCGGGCGCGGTAGCCGTCGGACTCCGACACCTGCCCCCGCCACGTCCCCGCGAACGGCTCGGGCACCCGCGGCGGCCCGTCGCCGCCGCCGTCCGGCCACGCGACGACCCCCACCGTGGCGGCCAGCACCACCGCCAGCCCGGCGCCCGCCAGCACCCACCGCCGCCGGACACCGG
>DATADI010000410.1:0-3640 GCA_036258615.1 Thermomonospora sp.
CGCATCCCGACCGACGACCGCCCGATCACCGACATCGCCCACCAGATCGTCACCCTCACCGGCTCGACCAACTGACCCCAACCGCCCCCGCCAGCCCCCAGAGCAACGCAACAAGGGACCAGGCGCGGGCCGCCTCCCCACCCACCTCCCGCGCCTGGTCCCTTGTTGCGTTGCTCTGGGGGCTGGCGGGGGCGGTTGGGGTCAGTTGGTCCAGCCGGTGAGGGTGACGATCTGGTGGGCGATGTCGGTGATCGGGCGGTCGTCGGTCGGGATGCGGACGGTGTCGCTGGGGGTTTCGGCGTCGAGGAGGCGGGCCTTGCGGGCGCTGTTCCGGAGTTCGTGGGCCAGTTCCGAGCCGATTTCCCTGGCGGTCAGGCGTTGGGTGATGGTGTGGTCGGAGGCGGTGAGGAGGACTCCGGTCAGGCGTACGTCGTCGCCCATGACGCGGTGGAACATCGCGGTGGTCTCGGGCAGGACGCTCACCGTGTTCGTGTAGATGAGGCGGCGGTAGCCGAGGCGGATGTAGTTCGCCCACATGGCCCTTAGGTTGCTTTCCGCCAGCTGGGAGCGGCGGGGGTCGTCGGGTGGGGGCGGGTGCACCTGCGCCAGGAAGTCTCCTTCGATGACGGCGTGGGCGATCGACGCCGTGCGCAGTCGTGCGGAGACCTCCCAGCCCACCGTCGTCTTGCCGACGCCGGCGCGGCCACCGATGAGCAGAACTTCGACAGCGTCCATGGCGCACCACTATCGCCGTGCCGTCGTCCTCGGCGCACGGGGATTACAGGAGGGCGGAGTAGGCGCCGCCGTCGATGGGGGTGGCGGTGCCGGTGATGAAGGAGGCGTGGTCGGAGCACAGGAAGGCGGCGACGGCTCCGAAGCCGGCGGGGTCGCCGACGCGGCCCATGGGGATCTGGGCGGCGGCCTGGGAGAGGTCGCCGTCGTGCAGGGAGCGCAGGCGGGCCGTGTCGTGGGAGCCCGGCAGGAGGGAGTTGACGGTGACGCCGTCTTGGGCGACCTCCAGGGCCAGGGTCTTCAGGAAGCCGGTGGCGCCGGCGCGGGCGGTGTTGGACAGGATGAGGTTCGGGTTGGGCTGGCGTACGGCGATGGAGGTGATGGCGAGCACCCGGCCCCAGCGGCGGCTCCGCATCGGGGGCACGGCCGCCTGGCACATGGCCACCACCGACAGCAGGTTCAGCTCCAGGGCGGGGAGGTAGGCGTCCAGGCCGGTGGAGGCGAAGTCGCCCGGTGGAGGGCCGCCCGCGTTGGTGACCAGGATGTCCACGCCGCCGAGGGCCTCCTGGGCGTGGTGGACGAAGCCGAGGGCGCCGTCGGGGGTGCTCACGTCCGCCTCGATCGCGTGGGCGTGCTCGCCGAGGGAGGCCGCCGCCTCGCGCAGGCGTTCGGGGTCGCGTCCGCAAATGGCCACGTGCGCGCCCTCGGCGGCCAGGGCGCGGGCGGTGGCCAGGCCCAGCCCGCTGGTGGCCGCGGCGACGGCGGCGCGGCGGCCCGACAGTCCAAGGTCCATTCTGGGGACGGTACCCCGCGCGCCCCTCGGAGATTCCGGCGCACGACACGCATAGCGACCGCCCGCCGCGGCGTCTCAAGGGGACGGAAACGGGAGGTGGTCGATGGACGCCGCAGCCGAGCGGCACTTCCGCGAGTTCGTCACGGCGCGCTCGCCTGACCTGATGCGCCTGGCGTACCTCCTCGCGGGCGGCGACGAGCACGCGGCCGAGGACCTGCTCCAGACGGCCCTGGCCAACACGGCGGCGAAGTGGGGGACGGTGGACGACCCGGAGGGGTACGTCCGCACCGCCATGTACCGGCAGCAGGTGAGCTGGTGGCGGCGGCGGGGCAGGCGGCGCGAGACCACGACCGCCGAGCCGCCGGACGTGGCCGACCGCGCCGACCCCACGCACGCCCTGGAGCTGCGGCTGGTCGTGCGGAAGGCGCTGGCGCAGCTCACTCCGCGGCAGCGCACGATCCTGGTGCTGCGCTACTTCGAGGACCTGCCCGACACGGAGGTGGCGCGGCTGCTGGGCTGCTCGGTCGGCACGGTGCGCAGCACGGCCCACCGGTCGCTGTTCCGGCTGCGCTCGCTCGCCCCCGAACTCGCCGAGCTGCGCAGGCCACGCCCGAGACGGGTCGCGACGCCGCCCCTGGCCCCCGACGTCCTGTCCCTGGAGGAGGCACGGCCGTGAAGCTGGAGACCCTTCTCAGGCAGACCCTCCACGAGTGGGCCGACGACGCCCGGGTGCCGCCGGACCTCGCCGACCGTGCCCTCGGCCACGGCCGCCGCCGATCCCGCCGGACGCGCCGCCGGTTTCCGGCGTCGTTCGCCGCCGCCGGAGCCACCGCGCTGGTGGCGGCCTCCACGCTCGTCGTCGCCCAGGTGACCGGCGGCGACGTCGGCGTGGGGCGCGATCAGGGCCCGTCGCTGTCCCAGCCCGCCTCCGCCCAGGGCGGCAGCGTCCTGGTCGGCGGCCCCAGCTCCACACCGCCGAAGAGGCTGTTCAGCGCCAAGGGCGTGGTGCTGTCGGCCTACGCCGTGCCCCGGGTGCGCCGGGGGTCCGACTCGACGACCACCCTGGAACGCACCTGGTACCTCGCCGACCTGGAGTCCGGCGTCTACCGCAGGACGCCGTGGGCGTACCTGGACGTGGCGCCCGGCCTCAGGTACGCCGCCGTGCTGGAGGCCCCGCTCCCGTCGAGCCGCGTCGGCATCGTCGACATGGCCACGGGGGAGCTGACCCGCTGGGTCCAGGTGAACGAGGGCGCGGCCGGGCTGGTGTGGTCCCCGCAGGGCGACCGTGTCCTGGTGACGCACTACCGGGGCGACCCGGAGACCGGCGTGGACGACGTGTTCGTCTACCCGCGCAAGCCGTCGGTGCTGAGCACCCGCACCGGTTACTCGGTGATCGACGTCGAGACCGGGGAGGCCGCGTTCCACCAGGCCCCGCCCGACGCCACCGAGCCGGGCCTCCGCCAGGACTTCGGCTGGAGCAGGGACGGCGGCCTGATCTGGCGTACCGCCGACTCCGGCTCCGACAAGATCTACTACGAGATCGGCGGCGGGCCCGCCGAGGCCGAGGGCGACGCGCTGGCGCACTCCCAGACCGCCGGGGTCTCCCCGAGCGGCCGGTACCTCGCCGTGGACGGCGGCGACACCCCCGGCGTGTGGACGCGGGTCGTGGAGACCGCCACCGGCCGGCAGGTCGGCGTGCAGCCGGTGCTCGAGCTGGTGTCGTGGGTGGACGACACCCATCTCGTCGCCGTCGACTGCGGGCGGCCCTCGTGCCCCGGCTCGTACGGCTTCTCCTCCCGGTACGTCCTCGTGGACGTCACCGGACGGGAGGTCGTGCCGCTCACCGGGTTCCTCCCCGATGAGGAGCCGGGCGCGTGGGAGCCCCTGTTCACCCGCCGCTGACCCGGCGGGCCGTCAGGTGAAGTCCACGGTACGGGCCACGGCCTCGGCGACGGTCCCCGAGAGCCTGCCGGTGCGCTCGTAGGCGGCGCGCTGCAGGGCGGCCCCGTTGCCGCGCCGCAGCAGCCGGGCCAGCAGGTCCTCGACGGCCGCCAGGTCGCCCGCGTCCTCCAGCGCGGGACGCACGTGGCCGATCAGGTCCCGTACCACCGCCTC
>DATADI010000411.1:0-6616 GCA_036258615.1 Thermomonospora sp.
TCCGGCCTGTGCGGCCACGGTCGGCAGCCGGTCGCCGAAGATGACCAGGGCCAGGACGACGAGCACCATCATCTCGCCGAGTCCTACGTCGAACACCCATCCTCCACGGGGCCGCAAAAAGGGGCCGGACCTGCGCGGCCCGGCCCCCTCAGCGTATCCGCAGCCGATACCGGCACGGAACGGGCGGCGTCTAGTTGGCGGCGGCCAGCGTGACCTCCACCGTCTGCTCCTTGCCGCCCCGGGTGAAGGTCACCTTGACCTTGGTGCCGGGGGCCTTGCTGCGGATGGCGGCCGACGACGACGACGGCGACCCGGCCGCGGTGAGCCTCGGCGGCGGCGACAAGGACCCGGTCAAGGTCCGGCCCCCCGACTCGGTCGCGGGGATCGCCCAGAAGGTGACCCCCAGCGTGGTCATGATCCGGGTGCAGTCCGGCGGGCAGGAGAGCGGCGGCACCGGGTTCATCGTCCAGGGCGGCTACATCATCACCAACAACCACGTGGTGGCCTCGGCCGCGCAGGGCGGCGGCCGGATCGAGATCGTCTTCCACGACAAGAAGACCTCCCCGGCCGACGTGCAGGGCCGCGACCCCGCCTCCGACATCGCGGTGCTCAAGCCGCGCACCGCGCACAACCTGCCGCCGCTGGCCATCGGCGACTCCGACAGCCTGGCGGTCGGCGACCCGGTGATCGCCATCGGCTCGCCGCTGGGCCTGCAGGGCTCGGTGACCTCCGGCATCGTCAGCGCGCTGAACCGGGCGGTGCCGACCCGGGGCGAGGGCGGCGACGGCTCGGTGATCCCGGCGATCCAGACCGACGCGGCGATCAACCCCGGCAACTCCGGCGGCCCGCTGGTGGACGGCAGGGGCCGGGTGATCGGCATCAACACCGCGATCGTCACCCTCGGCGGCGGGCTCGGCGAACAGGGCGGCAACATCGGCCTGGGCTTCGCGATCCCGATCAACCACGGCCGGCGTGTCGCCCAGGAGATCATCAACACCGGCAGCGCCAAGCGGACCCTGCTCGGCATCGGCATGGACCCGCTGTACCCGGGCCCCGGGGTGCGGATCTCCGAGCGCGAGCAGAACGGCGTGCCGCCGCTGGTCGAGGGCGGCCCGGCGGAGAAGGCCGGGCTGCGCCCCGGTGACGTGATCACCGCGATCGACGGCAAGCCGATCGAGGACCGGGTGGACCTGTCGGCCGCGATCCAGAGCAAGGCCCCCGGGACGAAGATCCGGGTGACCTTCCAGCGCGGCGGCAAGGAGCAGACCGTGGACGTCGTTCTCGTGGCGGCCAACTGACGGCCACCGGAGGCGTTCCGGGACGATCCGGGCTGCGGATACGCTGAGGGGGCCGGGGCCGTGCGGGCCCGGCCCCCTGCGGTACGTGGAGGTCAGGTGTTCGACGTCGGACTCGGCGAGATGGTGGTGCTCGTCGTGCTGGCCCTGGTCATCTTCGGCGACCGGCTGCCGTCGGTGGCCGGGCAGGCCGGCCGGGCGCTGCGGCAGCTGCGGATGATGGCCAACGACGCCAAGCGGGACCTGCAGGACGGGCTCGGCCCGGAGTTCCGGGACTTCGACATCGCCGACCTGAACCCCAAGACGTTCGTCCGCAAGCACCTGCTGGACGACCTCGACGACGACCCCCTCCGCCGCCCGCAGGACGACCCGCTGGTGGAGGCGTACGCGACCGGGCCGGACGCGCTGGGCTACGGCGAGCGTCCCCCCTTCGACCCCGAGGCGACCTGACCGGCGTACGGAACGCCGAGAGCCCGGCCCGCGATCATCGCGGCCGGGCTCTCGTGGTGTCCGGGGAAGGGTCAGCCGCGCCGGGTGGGGCTGATGCCCAGGGACCGGCCGACGAGCCCGCGGGAGCGGCCCGCCAGCGTGTCGGCGATGGTGCGCAGCTCCTTGGCGGCGGTGGCGTCCGGGTCGGACAGCACCAGCGGCAGGCCGTTGTCGCCGCCCTCGCGCAGCCGCGCGTCGATCGGCACCTGGCCCAGCAGTGGCACCCGGGCGCCGAGCGTCTGGGTCAGCGCGTCGGCGACCGTCTGGCCGCCGCCGGAGCCGAAGATCTCGTTGCGCTCGCCGCAGTGGCCGCACTCCAGGTACGACATGTTCTCGATCACGCCGGCGACCTGCTGGTGTGTCTGCGCGGCGATGGCCCCGGCCCGCTCGGCGACCTCGGCGGCGGCCTGCTGCGGGGTGGTCACCACCAGGATCTCCGCCGACGGCAGCAGCTGGGCCACCGAGATGGCGATGTCGCCGGTGCCCGGGGGCAGGTCCATCAGCAGGATGTCCAGGTCGCCCCAGTAGACGTCGGCGAGGAACTGCTGGAGCGCCCGGTGCAGCATCGGGCCGCGCCAGACCACCGGCTGGTTCCCGGCGGTGAACATGCCGACGGAGATCACCTTCACGTCGTGCGCCGACGGCGGCATGATCATGTCGTCGACCTTGGTGGGCCGGCCGTCCACGCCGAGCATCCGGGGCACCGAGTGCCCGTAGATGTCGGCGTCCACGACGCCGACCTTGCGGCCCATGGCGGCCAGCGCGGCGGCCAGGTTGACCGTCACCGAGGACTTGCCGACCCCGCCCTTGCCGCTGGCCACCGCGTAGACCTTGGTGAGCGAGCTGGGCTTGGCGAACGGGATCTCCTTGGCGGCCTCGCCGGGGCGCAGCTTCTCGCGCAGCGCCCTGCGCTGCTCGTCGCTCATCACGTCCAGCTCGACCCGCACGGACGTCACCCCGGGGACCTTGGCGACGGCGTCGGTGGTGTCCTTGGTGATCCGGTCGCGCATGGGGCAGCCGGCCACGGTCAGGTACACGCCCACCTGCACCGCGCCGTCGGGCGCGATGTCGACGCTCTTCACCATGTCGAGCTCGGTGATGGGCTTGCGGATCTCGGGATCGACCACCGTGGCGAGCGCCGCGGTCACCTCGTCGATCGTCACAGGGGAGGCCATGGCGTCCATGGTATGAACTCTCCGGAGTCGTCCGCCAATCCGCCCCGGTAACCATGCTCACGCGCGGCGGGGGAATACGATCGGGGCGTGACGACCGCGTCCACCCTCGTGACATCGGCCGAGCTGGAGGTCTGGCGGACCCTGCTGCGCGCCCAGGCGAGAATCTCCCGGCGGGTGCAGGCCGACCTGCTGGAGGGCCACGACCTGGCCCTGGTGTCCTACGACGTGCTGACCCAGCTGGGCGAGGCGCCCGGCGGGCGGCTGCGGATGAACGACCTGGCCGACCGGGTGCTGCTGTCGCGCAGCGGCCTGACCCGGCTGGTCGACCGGCTGCAACGGGACGGGCTGGTGCGGCGGGAGTCGTGCGCCAGCGACGCCCGCGGCCTGTTCGCCGTGCTCACCCCGAAGGGCCGGGCCCGGCTGGCCGAGGCCACGCCCACCTACCGGCGGGCGGTGCGCGAGTGCGTGCTGGGGCGCCTGGGGCCCGAGGAGCTGGACCGGTTCGGCGACCTGCTGTCCCGGCTGGCCGACGACGCCCCGGCGGTGCCCGGTCAGCGGCCCCGGGAGGCGTAGTCGCCGCCGGGCGGCACCCGGTGGCCCTCACGGTGGCCGTCGAGTTCCTTGAGCATCTGCTGCAGCTCCGAGCGCAGGAAGTCGCGGGTGGCGACCTCGTTGAGCGCCAGCCGCAGCCCGGCGATCTCCCGGGTGAGGTACTCGGTGTCGGCGATGGTGCGCTCGCCCCGCGCCCGGTCCTGCTCGTACTGGACGCGGTCGCGGTCGTCCTGGCGGTTCTGGGCCAGCAGGATCAGCGGCGCGGCGTACGACGCCTGCAGCGACAGCATCAGCGTCAGGAAGATGAACGGGTACTCGTCGAACCGCAGCGACACCGGCGCCAGGATGTTCCAGCCCACCCAGAACGCCACGAAGCAGGTCATGTAGACCAGGAACCGGGCGGTGCCCAGGAACCGGGCGATCCGCTCCGACAGCCGCCCGAAGGACTCCGGGTCGTAGTGCGGGCGGGGCAGCAGGCCCCGGCGGGGCTCCAGCGGCTGGTCCAGGCGGTGCTGCCGGGCGTTCATCGCGCCTCCTGCTCGGCCTCGGCGGAGCGGCGCAGGGCCTCCTCCTCGGGATCGGTGGACTCCTCGGCGGCCGCCTCCATGACCGTCTCCCGCCAGTCCTCCGGCAGCAGGTGGTCCAGGACGTCGTCCACGCTGACGGTGCCGAGCAGGTGCCCGGCGTCGTCGACCACCGCGGCGGCGACCAGGTTGTAGGTGGCCAGGAAGGTGGCGACGGCCTCCAGCGACAGGGTGGGCCGCAGCGGCGCCAGCTCGGTGTCGACGATCCCGCTGACCAGCGCGGACGGCGGCTCCCGCAGCAGCCGCTGGAAGTGCACGGTGCCGAGGTAGCGGCCGGTGGGCGTGTCGGTGGGCGGGCGGCAGACGTACACCTGCGCGGCCAGCGCCGGGTCCAGGTCGGGGTTGCGGATGTGGGCGAGGGCCTCGGCGACGGTGGCGTCCGGCGGCACGATCACCGGGTCGGTGGTCATCAGCCCGCCCGCGGTGTTGTCGGCGTAGGTCAGCAGCCGCCGGACGGGGGCGGCCTCCTCCGGCTCCATCAGCGTCAGCAGCCGTTCGCGCTGGTCCACCGGCAGCTCGCCGAGCAGGTCGGCGGCGTCGTCGGGGTCCATCGCGTCCAGGACGTCGGCGGCGCGGTCGGAGTCGAGCCGGCCGAGGATCTCGATCTGGTCGTCCTCGGGCAGCTCCTCCAGGATGTCGGCGAGCCGGGCGTCGTCGAGCGCGGCGGCCACCTCCGTGCGCCGCTTGCTGGGCAGCTCGTGCAGGATGTTGGCCAGGTCGGCGGCCTTGAGCCGCTCGAACGCCGCGATGAGCCCGGCGGCGCCCTGGCCGTACTCCACCCCGGAGAAGCCGGTGACGGCGTCCCAGTCGACCACCGAGATCTCGCCGCGCCGCCGCCGCAGGCCGCGCCCGCCCGCGTCGCGGCGCACCGCGACCTTGGTCAGCAGCCAGTCGCGGGTGCGGGTGCGTTCCATCGCGACGTCCACCACCGAGACCGCGTCGCCCTCCTCGGCGGTCCGCACGGTGCGGTCCAGCATCTCGGCGATCACCAGGGTCTCCGAGGCGCGCTGCTGGAAGCGGCGCATGTTCAGCCGCCCGTCGAAGATGATCTGGTCGGCCTCGATGGCGGTGACCCGGGTGATCGGCAGGAACACCGGGCGCCGGGGCCGTACCTCCACCACCAGCCCGAGCACGCGCGGCGGCCGGGGCCCGAGCCGCAGCGCCACCACGACGTCGCGGACCCGGCCGACCTGCTCGCCGGACGGGTCGAACACCGCGACCCCCGCGAGCCGGGCGACGAACACCCGCGCCGGCGTTCCGCTCACGGCCCCCTCCTCCCGCACGTCCGCCCGATTCCGGACAGAGGCTACCCCTGGTCGCAAAGGTAATCCGTGGGGGTCGCCACACCGATGTCACGTCCCGGGAACGTGCCCCGTCGTACGGGTGAAGGTCACGGAAACGAGGAGGCTGGCCGGTCATGACGAGGATCTCCCTGAACCCGCCGCGCACCCTGACGTACCGGATCGGCGAGTGGCTGACCCGCCGCAGGTTCGGTGCGGCGCTCGATCCGGCGCGGGTCATGGGGCACCACCGGAAGGTGAGCACCGCCTACGCGATGCTGGAGCTGCGGGTGGCGCGCTGGAACCGGGTGGAGCACCGGTACAAGGACCTGGCGGTGATGGCCGCCGCGGTGAAGATCGGCTGCTCGTGGTGCGTGGACTTCGGCACCTGGGAGGCGCACCTGCACGGCGTCTCCCTGGAGAAGGTGCGGGCGGTGCCGCACTGGCGCGACAGCGACCTGTTCACCCCGGAGGAGCGGCTGGTGATGGAGTACGCCGAGGCGATGACCGAGGACCCGCCGGGGGTCACCGACGACCTGGTGGGGGCGCTGCGGCGGCACGGGTTCGATGACGAGATGCTGGTGGAGCTGACCATGATCGTGGCGGTGGAGAACCTGCGCTCGCGGTTCAACGCCGCCGCCGGGCTGACCGCGCAGGGGTTCAGGGACCGCTGCGAGCTGCCGGCCTCGGCCGGCGGGGCCTGACGGGGGGAGTGCCGTGGACGAGGTGTTCGAGGAGCACCGCGACCTGCTGTTCGCGGTGGCGTACCGCATGCTGGGGACCGCCGCCGACGCCGAGGACGCCGTGCAGGACGCGTGGCTGCGCTGGTCGGGGGCGGACCGGACGCGGGTCGCCGACCCGAAGGCGTACCTGGTGCGGATCACCACCAACCTGTCCCTGGACCGGCTGCGGTCGGCGCGGGCGCGGCGGGAGACCTACGTCGGCCCGTGGCTGCCCGAGCCGATGCTGACCTCCCCGGACGTCGCCGAGGACGCCGAGCTGGCCGAGTCGGTCTCGATGGCGATGCTGGTGGTGCTGGAGACCCTCAGCCCGCTGGAACGCGCGGTGTTCGTGCTGCACGAGGTGTTCGGCTACCCGTACGGGGAGATCGCGGTGGCGCTGGACCGTACGGAGACCACCGTGCGGCAGCTCGGCACCCGGGCGCGCAAGCACGTGGAGGCGCGGCGTCCCCGGTACGAGAGCGACCGGCGGGAGCGGCGGGCGGCCGTCGAGCGGTTCCT
>DATADI010000412.1:0-1551 GCA_036258615.1 Thermomonospora sp.
GTTGGTCAGCGACTCCTGGACGATCCGGAACGCGGCCAGGTCGGGTCCGGCGGGCAGCGGGACGTCCGGGGGCGGGTCGATCTCGGCGTGCACCCGCAGCCCGGCTCCGCGGGCCCGGTCGAGCAGCTCGTCCAGCCGGGCCAGCCCGGCGGTGGGGGAGCGGGGGGCGCTCTCGCCCTGGTTGCGCAGCACCCCGATCACCGAGCGCATCTCGGTGAGCGCCTCCTTGCTGGCCTCCTTGATCGCCGCGAGGGCGGTCCGTGCCTGCTCGGGGCGTTCGTCCATGAGGTGCAGCGCCACCCCGGCCTGCACGTTGATCAGGGAGATGTTGTGGGCGAGCACGTCGTGCAGTTCGCGGGCGATCCGCAGCCGTTCCTCGCTGGCGCGCCGCCGTTCCCGTTCGCGGTGGCGGCGTTCGGCCTCCGCCGCCCGTTCGGACTGCATGCGGACGAGTTCGGCGATCGTCAGCACCGCGACCGTCCACAGCAGCGTCATCGTCCCGCCGACCAGCGTGGGCCGTTCGACGGGGAACAGCGCGTCGCCCTGGCCGCGCTGGTCGGCGTCCACCCCGATCAGCGTGCTCACCACGAGGAACGCGGCCAGCCCGGTGTAGGTCCCGGCCCAGGCCAGGATCCGGTGCCCGGCGCCCACCAGGGCGATCAGCGCCACCGTCGGCACGATGGGGAACGGCCCGTACGGGTAGGCGCGCAGGAAGTACAGCATGGTCAGGGTGCCTACGATTCCGGCGGTGATCACGGGGAAGCGCCGCCGGAACAGCAGCACTACCACCCCGCTCACGAGCAGAACGACACCGAATGGGTCCAGCTCGTTGGTGGCGTAGGCGTGCGGGTCGGAGTCGGCGTTGTCCTGCGCCCCGAACGAGCCGGCGATCACGAACGGCGCCAGCATCAGCGGGACCACCCAGGCGGGCCAGTCCCGGGGCCGGCGGCCGGGCCGGGTGAAGGGCCAGGCGGGTGCGCTGCTGTTCACACCTGCACGGTAACCAGCGGCGCGACACTCCGGCGTCGGCCGCCGGATGGCACCGCGGGTACTCCGCGGGGAGTATCCCGGCACGTTTCAACCCGGTCCCCGGGGAACGCCGCGTGGGGCAGGACACATCGAGGGGGAGGAGACCGCCATGGCGCCGACCGTGGCAGACCACGTGCTCGAACGGCTGCGGGAATGGGGGGTCGAGCATGTCTTCGGCTACCCCGGGGACGGCATCAACGGCCTCGTCGCGGCGTTCGGGAGGGCCGGGGACCGGCCCCGGTTCGTGCAGGCCCGCCACGAGGAGATGGCGGCCTTCGAGGCGGTCGGCTACGCCAAGTTCGGTGGGCGGGTGGGCGTGTGCACGGCCACCAGCGGTCCCGGCGCGATCCACCTGCTCAACGGTCTCTACGACGCCAAGCTCGACCACGTCCCGGTGGTGGCGATCGTCGGGCAGACGGCGCGGTCGGCGATGGGCGGCCACTACCAGCAGGAGGTGGACCTGCTGTCGCTGTACAAGGACGTCGCCGGCGCGTACGTGCAGATGGCGACGGTGCCCGCGCA